>NZ_JBHWUR010000007.1:60689-173200 GCF_042737755.1 Streptomyces sp. NPDC059994 | reverse complement strand
CGTCTGCGCCGGGCCGGCGGTCGTCAGCGTCCTGCACTGCTCACGAGCCGTCGCCGGGACTGAAGACGCAGGCGCCGCTCGCCGACCGGTGCCCATCGGTTCCGCTCGTGGTCAGCCGGCTCGGTGGCCTCAACTGGATGCAGCCATCGAGCTGGTCCGGGGCGCCCCGAACATGTACCCGGAAATGTCCACGGCCGACATCGTCTTCGCGGTCCGGCTGGCCATCGCGGAGATCCCGGACCGGGCCCTGTTCGGCTCGCACGCCCCGTACGGCGACCTGGTCCCGGCTCGGGCGAGGGGTGACCACGAGGGCAAGGTGGACCGGGTCACGAGTCCGGGCGAGGTACGCGACCGGGTGCTCGGCGGGACGATCGCCGAGCTGGCGGGCTGAACCGAGGCGGGCCGGACGTCCCCGGGCGCGACCCCGACGGATTGAGCGTGCGGATCGTCAAGAGACGGTGGCGGCCGGTGGGGTCCACCGGTGGGTGCGCGGTACCGCGCTGGCGATGCCGTAGTCCTTCTTGAGTGTTTCGGGGATGGCGTAGTGCATGACGCGTCCTCGGGTCAGGGAGGACAGTTCCAGGACGCTGGTGAGGTGGCCGAGGCGGTCCAGGGCCCAGGCGCCGAGCGGGGAGCGGTCCTCGATGGTCTCCAGAACGCCCAGGAGGTGGGGCACGGCCTTGACGACGGTGTCCCACGGTGTGCTCGGCACCTGGAGCCAGTCGGCACAGGTGTCGCCGACCAGGTAGCGGATGAGGGCGGAGACGATGGGGTCGAAGAAGGTTCCCGGCACCACTTCCTCGTACAGGTCGATCAGCTGCCGGGTCAGGTGCGCTCCCTCCCCGGAAGGCGCCATGTGCCGGATCATGTACAGGTCGAGGAACTGGCGTGCCTCGTCGAGGGTCTTGGGGACGGCGTCCTGGTCGACGCCGAGCATGGCGCCGACGACGCGCCAGGCGTAGTAGTAGGCTTCCGCCCCCTCCGTCGACATGTGGATACCCAGGCGATGCAGGCTGTCCAGCACGAGCATGGAGAAGAACATCTGCCCGCCGATCATGTCCTCCTGGCAGATCGGCGTCCCGTAGGTTTCGGCGTCCCAGCGGCCCTCACGGGTGAGGTGGTGGCGGATGGAGGCGTGCAGGAGGCGGACCTTCTGCGCGGCGGGGATGAAGCGGCTGCCGGCCTCGAAGGCGTCGGGCTGCATCAGGTAGACGGTGAACTGGCCGGTCTCCGCCATCCGTTTGGAGGGGTACTTCAGCCCGTGGGTGGCCGACAGCAGCTTCGCCACGTGTGGAACGACGTAGCAGGCGGGCATGGAGGCGAAGGACAGCGCGGTGGAGATGTGCACGTTGTTGTCGATGAAGAACAGCCGGGCTTTCTCCATCTCCGACCAGTCCACCCAGGCCGGCGGGGTGCGGGTGGCCTCAAGGTACTCGCGCGCGACGTCGGGCAGCCCGTCCGGCAGCGGAGCGCCTGCGGTGGAGACGTAGCGCATCAGGGTGTTGAGCTTGCCCACCTCCCCGCGTTCGAAGAGTGTGGCGACGGTGGCGTCGGCGAGTTCGTCACCGGCGTCCCGCAGAGCGTCCATCGATGCCTCGGTGTAGGTCATGGCAGGGTTCCTCGTCTTCCACGGGGTCGTTCACGGCCGGCGGGAGGGTCCAGTTGCCCAGGGACGCACGGATTCCGCGCCACCTGGGTACGAGAGTCAGAACAGGCGGACCGCCGCCGAATGCGCCAGCGTGGTCAGGGCAGCGGCGGCGTGCGCCGCCGCGTCCAGCTCGTGGAGGGCATCGAGAGCCTCCTCGACCCGTGCCCTGATCATGTCCTCGATGCGGTCGGGCGCTCTGAGCCCGCGCATCACCTCGCGCACGGCGTCCAGCCCCTCCCCGTCCAGGTCACCCCGCCCCAGCAAGGCCCGCAGCAGTTCCCGCTCGCCGTCGCCGGCCAGGCGCCATGTCTCCGCCAGCAGCGCCGTGGGCCGCTGGCCTCGCACATCGTCGGCGTTGGCCTTGCCGGTGCGTTCCGGGTCTCCGAACAGGCCGAGCAGGTCGTCCCGCAACTGGAACGCCTCGCCCAGCGGCAGCCCGTACGCGGAGTAGCCCTCGCGCAGCCGCGCGCCCGCCCCGGCCAGGGCGCCACCGATCAACAGGGGCTGCTCGACGGTGTACTTGGCGGTCTTGTACCGGATCACCTTCAACGACGCCTCGGTGTCCGGACCGGCTCCGGTGCGCAGGATCTCCAGGCACTCCCCCGCGATCAGCTCACGGGCCATCACCGACCACAACGGACGGGCCCGGACGAGATACGCGGCGGGCAGCCCGCTGGTGGCGAACAACTGCCCGGCCAGCGCCATCAGCAGGTCACCCACCAGCATCGCCAGCGAACACGCGGCGGCATCGGCGTCCGGGCAGTGCCCCACGGCGCCGCGCAGGGCGACCTGGGCCGTGGGCCGCCCGTGCCGCAGCGGGCTGTCGTCGATGAGGTCGTCGTGCACGACCGCGGCGGCGTGCACCAGCTCCATGGAGGCCGCCGCCCGCACCAGCGCGTCGCTGTCCGGCTGTCCCACTGCACGCCAGCCCCAGTAACAGAACGCCGCCCGTAGCCGCTTGCCCTCCGTGACCGCCGCTTCCAGCCTCGCGGCCACCGACCCCAGGGCCGGATCGATCGCCTCGAACTCCTCGGCCTCCTGGGCGACGAACCGGCGCAGCACGTCGTCGACGCGTGCCTTGAACGCGTCCGGATCCCACCGGTCAGACGTCATCGACGGCCCTGCGAGCCAGGGCGTGCCGGGCGAGGACCTCCAAGTGGGCCGGGGGCGCGGCCGCGTAGCGGTCCAGCAGCAGGCGCCCACGTGCCATGAGGTCGTGCTCGGCCTCCGACGCCAGCTCCGCGGCGTCCGAGCGGCGCAGCAAACCCCGCACCGTTCCCAGGGCCGAGCCCAGCGTGCTCACCGCCAGATCAGCCAGCCCGGCTGCCAGTAACAGCGCCTGGCCGTCCAAGCTCTTGCATCGTCCCGATTCCTGCGTCATGTCATCTCCCCCACCCGCTGCCCGTCCGGACGGCGCCGGTCACGCGCCCTCCTTCCAAGCATCGGGGCACACCGGGCGCGAGAGCGGAAGAACTCACGATCGAGTGATCACATCGGTCGACCGTACGGATACGGCGAGGTGGATCTTCTCCCGCTGGACGAGTTCGGCCACCTGCCAGGGTCAGTTGAAGTCGGCTCGGCGCAGCCGCCCAAAGCCGCCCTGGCCAAGCCCCGTTCGTACGGAAGACCACCCTGTCGATCTCCCCATAGGACCGGACCGCTGCCCTGCACGGTTCGCCTGCGTCCCTCACCGACGCGGAGCTCATCACGATGCGCGCTGTTCCGCCGAGGGTGAAGACCGGCCCGACCGGGCTCGACGATCAATACGGTCCAGTGTCATGACGACGGTCACCACGCGCACGGTCGAGTGCCCGGCTGACGGCTGGCGATGATCGGGCACCTCGCACTCCCCGCCGGTGTCGACCGCCGGCCCGCGGTCCTGATCGTGCCTGAGGGGCCGGGCCTGAACGACTTCCAGCGCCGTATTGGGCTGCTTGAACAGCCGGAAACATCCGCCTCCAGCTGGGCAGTCCGGCCCCTATAACCAAACCCACCCGGCCGGGCCCAGGACGACCACCCGGCTCGGAGAACCGCCACCCCGCCACCCGCTACGACATGGGCAGGACCGCCGAACGCCCTGCGACACTCACCGCCCTGCGTGATGGCCAATGTTCAGGAACAAGCAAGCCAAGGGGATCCGCGCGCCCGCTTCCCATACACTTGCTCCACCAGGTATCTTGCATCGCATGGAACCAGGTGATTCGACCAAGCAGGCCCGGGCAGCCGCCCAACTGCGCAAGGGGGTCCTGGAGTACTGCGTACTCGCCCTGATGCGGGACCGCCCCCGCTACGGCGTGGAACTCCTCCACGCCCTGGAGGACTCCGGTGCCCTGGCCACCAGCCAGGGCACGGTCTACCCGTTGCTCTCCCGGCTCCGCCGCGACGACCTGGTCACCACCACCTGGCAGGAGTCCGCCTCCGGACCACCCCGTCGCTACTACGCGCTCACCGACAGCGGCCGGGCAGCACTCGACGAGTTCACCCGCGTCTGGCCCGGCTTCCGCAACGCCGTCGACGCCTTCCTGACCACCCCCCACCCCTCCACCGGAGACCTCGCATGAAGACCTCTACCGACCTTGTACGCGACTACCTCTCCGCCGTCGAACGCGAAGCCTCCGCGCTCCCCGCCGACCGCCGCCAGGAACTCCTCGCCGACCTCACCGAACACATCGAGGTGACGCGCGCCGAACGCCCCGATGCCGCGATCGGCGAGGTCCTGGCAGAGCTGGGGGACCCCCGTACGATCGCGGCGACCGCGCTGACCGAGGCGGAAAACGGGGCCGCTGGGGCCCCGGCCCGGAGCGTTGTCGGCGCACCCGCCCGGCGCGGCAAGGTGCACCCCCTGGTCCCGCTCCTGATGCTCACCTTCTCGCTGCCCTTCATCATGATCTTCCCCGGCCACTCCGGACCGCTGATCGGCGTCCTGTTCCGCATCACCGGCGCGGTACTTCTCTGCACCTCAGTGCACTGGACCGCCGTCCAGAAGACCACTGGCGTAATGCTCACCGCCGTCCTGCCAACTGCCGTCGTGACCGCCTGGAACCAGTCCAGCGGCGGCCTGGCGGGCGACACCCCGGCCCTCCTGGCCAACCTGGCGACGGTCGCTCTGCTGGCCGGCACGGCAACCTGGCTCTGGCGGGTCCGCCGCGCCTGAGCGCGGCCACCGCACGGCATCGAGCGGCAGTTCGGCGGCATGGACGCACAGCAGCCGCTCGAAGAGGCCATCCACGCCTTTGACTTCCACAAGGGCTGCCCGCCATGAGCGACGTCAGCGCCCGGTCTTGAGGAGCCGGCGGCCAGAGCGTCTCGTCGCGTGCGGGCATATCCCGCCGGTGCCCTGCGGGAGCAGGACGGTGGTACAGGCGGCCGGGGCGACAGTGTCGACGGCCCGATCGTGCCCGGTGCGTAACCATCACGTACTCACCTGCTCCTGGGCCCGTGGACTTGGCCTGACCGTCAAGACCATCGCCAGGCCGACCCCAAGGGCGCGACCGACTTCGTGCTCGTGCCGCGGCGGTGCACCGTGGAGCGGTCGGGCCAACCCGCGCAATGTGCCGACCTGCCGAAAAGCGGCCGTCGTCAGGTGACGATCCCGCGTCGAGGTACGGAGATTCCCGGTGAACCGCCGTACGCCGACGTAGTCGGTACGGGTGGCCGCGGCCGGTGCGCGCCGGTGCCGGAGGAGGCGCGATCGAGTCAACCGGTGCGGTCCCGGCCGCTGTTCGTGGAGAGTTGTCCGCGAACTCTCCCGGAATTGTCCGTGATCGGTAACAGACGCATCCCCCGGCCGCCGTGCCTCGTCCTGCCAGGTGGTCGCAAGGTGACCGGGATCGGCGAGGGACTGCGCGAAAAGGGGCGGACATGGCACGGCATGGCGGCGGGCGGGGCTGGTACGGCAAGGTGGCCGGGGCGGCGCTCGGGGTGACGATGCTCGCCACCGGCGCCTCGCTGTGGACCGCCCAGGCCGGTACCGCGGGCAACTCGACACCAGAAGCGACCGCGCCGGCCACGCCGAGCAGTGACGTCAAGCCGGTCGCAGCGACCATCGCGCACGCCTCGGAGGCGGGGGCGCGCGGCATCAACATCACCATCGACGACGGCCCCGACCCCGTGTGGACCCCTCAAGTGCTCGACCTGCTGCGCGAGTACGGCGTGAAGGCCACGTTCTGCATGGTGGGTACGCAGGCGCAGGCCCACCCGGACCTCGTGAAGAAAGTGGTCGCGGCCGGACACCGGCTGTGCGACCACTCGGTGTCGCACAACACCGCCATGGACAAACAGCCCCAGGCCTACCAGTCACAGCAGATACTCGACGCCGAACGCATGATCACCAAAGCGTCCGGGGGCGTACGCCCGATGTACTACCGGGCACCCGGCGGGGCCTTCACCCCCTACAGCCGCAACCTCGCCGCTTCCCGGGGCATGCGCCCGCTGGGCTGGAACGTGGACAGCAAGGACTTCGAGCGTCCGGGCACGGACGCCATCGTCGCCACCGTCGAGCGAGAGCTACACAACGGACCGACACTCCTCTTCCACGACGCGGGCGGCGACCGCACCCAGACCGTCCAGGCCCTGCGCCGCCTCCTCCCCCGGCTCAAGGAACAGGGCTACTCCTTCGGCTTCCCGGTCCACTGAGCCCCGGCCATGGCCGGTCCCGGCGTTCGAGGCGCCGGCCCCGGGTCAGCCGTGGGAATGTGCCGACCAGCTGACAAGCGGCCGTCGCCAGTTCCGTGCGTGGGGGAAATCCCTGGTCGAGCGGCGGCGGGTCGGCCGTATGCCCCCTTGCTCCGCCCCGGCTGGCTGCCGTGGCGGAGCAAGGGGGCGTACGGGGTCGGGCTCAGCAGATGCTTGCGCGCCGACGCCGGCGGAGCACGGCGGCCCCACCCGCGAGGACGAGTGCCGCGCCGGAACCGCCGGCGATCAGCGGGATGGAGGACGAGGCGTCGTCCGCCTTGTGCTGGGGGCTGTAGCCGCTGGAATACCCCTTGGTGTCGTACTCCGAGCCGGGCAGCTTGTCGGCGTAGCGGGCCTTGACCAGTTTCTGATAGTCGCTGAGCGACACCGACGCCTGGCCGCCCAGTCCTTGCCGGGCCTGGTCGTTGAGTGGCTCGACGGTGGTGAGCTTGAGCTGGTACCAGCCGCGGATCTGCGGCTCGGTGAAGACCAGCGTGCCCACGGTGGCCTTGGCGGCGTATGCGGCGTCGCTGTCACCGTCGCGCACGGCCGCCAGGTGCCAGCCGCCGCCCTGGGTGGGGGCGAGCATGACGGTGGCGTTGCGGCCGTTGACGGTGGTGTTCAGCGAGGAGACAAGCTGCGTCAGCTTGACCGCCTCGGTGGGCAGTGGCTGGGAGGTGCCCGCGACGAACCCGGGGGTGATCTCGTTCAGCGCCAACGGGTCCTTGATCGTGAAGGCCGGGAGGCCCCGGCACGGCTCGGCCGTCTCGGGGATCGTCTGCACCGGCCCGCCGGTACCGCCGCTGGGCACCGGGGTGCTCAGGAAGCGGCAGACGGCGTTGCGGACGTCGGCGGACTTCACCGCGTTGAGGGCGGCCTGGTAGTCGGGGATATCGGCCGGGAGAGGGTCCTTGGCCGGGGCCGCGTGGGCCGGACCGACGACGGACAGTAATGCGGATGCGCTCAGTGCGAAGACGATGGACAGGCGGGAGAAGCGAGAGTCCACCCGCTTGCTGGACGTTCTGGTGCCGCTGGTGTCGCGCATGTCGCCTGCCTTAGCGGGAGATGCCGATGCGGGAGTGGGTCCACTTGGACGAGCTGTTGCTTACGTAGTCGTTGTAGTTCCACCAGGTGTACGTGGCGGTGTCCGGCCACGGGTCGGCCACAGCGATCGTGGTGTTCGACGTGTCGAAGCCGTAGACCACGTTCATGTGGCCGCCACCGGACGTCCACCCGATGCGGGCACCGATCGGCCGGGCCGCCTTGACGTCGGTGTACACCTGGTTGAACGTGGCCGCGCTGCTCAGGCCCGAGCCGGAGCGGGCCATGCCGAGGCTGCTCCAGCCCCTGGCCATGTCGTCGAGCGTGGCGGGCTGGTTGTTGCAGCCGTAGGCGGGCTGGGCCCGGCTGCAGAAGTCCGTCTGTGTGGAGCCGAACCCCTGGAACTTGGCGATGGTCAGCCCGGAGGCGGCCCAGCACCACTGGGTCTTCTCCTGCTTCAGCATGCCGATGGTGTCCTGACCCGCTTCCGCGTGAGCCGTGCCTCCCGCGGCCGCAAGCGATCCCAAGGCGGCCAGCACGATGGCCGACGCCGTGGTTCCGTACCTGAATCTCCCCATGTTCCTGCCTTCCCCTGATGGGTGCGACGAGATGAGCGGGGCAATCTGACACGAATATGACAGCGCAACATGTCCAAGCTATATAGGGTACTTGCGGAAATTTCACCCCTACTGATTATTTGTCGGTTAATCGCGTAACTTGGGTGGTGGTCCTGGCTGGGAAGGCTGTTCCATCAGCTGGGCGGTGACCAACCCGGGTCCACCAACGCGCCCGCCCATCGAGCTGTAGACCCGTTCACCCACCGAGTGTCTCCGCCATGCGGTCCAGGTCGGCGAGAAGGGCGGCGAGGCGTTTCGGCGGGACGGCGTCGGTCATCTGCTGGTCGATGGCGTAGACGGCAGAGCGTGCCGCGGCGAGGCGGCGATGGCCCTCCTCGGTGAGGTGGGCGGGCAGGGCGCGGCCGTGGTCGGTGGTGGTCGCGCGGATGATCAGGCCGGCGTCCTGCAGTCCGCGCAGGACGACGTTCATGGACTGCCGGGTGACGAAGGCGCCGCGGGCCAGTTCGGCGTTGGACAGCCCGGGTTGCTGGTCGAGTAGTTCGAGGCAGGCGTACTGCGGCACGGTCAGTCCGTACTCGCGCAGGGCCCTGTCCATCGCGCCGCGTAGGGCGGCCGCGGCGCGTTTGAGGCGGTAGCCCAGCCGCTCGGTCACGTCGGTGGTCGGGATCGGGCCGGTGGTTGTCCCATCGCTCATGTCAGGAGTTTGACATACATGAGCGAAGACACCTACCTTCGCGAATGTCAAAGTCCTGACATCGAGCAAGTCTGAGGAGCACCCCCATGACCACCGCCGTTTCCGTCACCGGGCCCGACTTCATCGCACTACAGGTGCGTGACGTCGAGACGGCCGCCGCCTTCTTCGAAACGCAGCTCGGGCTGCGCCGGGCCCCCGCCTCGCCCCCCGGCGCCGTGGTGTTCACCACCGAGCCGGTCGCGTTCGCCGTCCGCGAGCCCCTGCCGGGGGTGGACCTCGACAGCGTGGAGCGGCCCGGCCTCGGCGTCGCCCTGTGGTTCAGGACCAGCGACGCCCAGGCCCTCCACGACCGCCTCCAGGCCGCCGGGACCCCCATCGTCAAGGCACCGCAGGACGGCCCGTTCGGCACGATGTTCACCTTCCTCGGCCCCGAGGGCTACGCCATCACCGCCCACGGGAACTGACCGTGCACGCCTTCACCATCACCCCGCAAGGACCCTTCTCCCTCGCAGCCGCTCTCGGCTTCCTGAAGGGATTCACCCCCGCCAGGTATCACGACACCGCACAAGACCAGGTGCTGCGCCTGGCATTCCCCGCCGACGACGGCCACTCGACCGTCGGCGTCGAAGTGAGGCAGGTGGACGGCCCCCAGGGCATCGTGGAGGCGCAAGCCATCGTGGACACCGGCCTGCCCGGCGAGGGGCGGGCCGGGACGGCCACAGAAACCGAGCCTCCCCCCGGGATGGATACGGTGCGGCAGCAGCTGGCGCGGATCCTGTCACTCGACGTCGACGGCAGCGGCTTTCCCCAACTCGCCAAGGGCGATCCCGTCGTAGCCGAGCTCATCTCGGCATACCCGGGACTGCGGCCGGTGTGCTTCCACTCCCCGTACGAAGCAGCGGCCTGGGCGGTCATCGGCCACCGCATCCGCATCGTCCAGGCCGCCGCTGTCAAGGCCCGCATCGCCGAACACCACGGCCAGCACGTCACCGTCGCCGGCCGCGCCCTGCACGCCTTCCCCACCCCACTGGTCCTGCGCCAACTCGACCGCGTCCCCGGGCTGCCCGACACCAAGGCCGAGCGCCTGCGCCACCTCGCGGACGCGGCCCTCGCCGGCGACCTCAACGCCGGCCGGCTGCGGGCGATGCCGGCCCGGGATGCCCTCGCCCACCTTCAGGCCTTGCCCGGCATTGGCCCGTTCTCCGCCGAGCTGATCCTCATCCGCGGCGCCGGACACCCCGATGTCTTCCCACGCCACGAACCCCGACTGCACGCCGCGATGGCGCGCGCCTACGGCTTGAGCAATCAGGACGCCTCCGACACGAACCGCCTCGCCGACATCAGCAACCACTGGGCGCCCTACCGCAGCTGGGTCGCCCTCCTGTTGCGCACGCACAGTGGGACGTAACCATGCGCCGTCTGGAATCGCCCGACCAGCCGCATCCCCTTCGCGACCCGTGCGGCGCCCGGTTCGAAACAGCCACACGATCGGTTGCCGGGTCTTTCGCCGTCTGCCACAGCCGCGCCAGGTCTTGGCGCATTGGCCACAGCCGCCGTCCCTGAAGTCAGCGCAGCACCCGGGCCGGTGCTCACCTCCCGCCCGGGCGGGAGGTCGCGCCGGGGTGACCGGGCCACGACCCGTGACGTGAGCGCCTGAGCGCCTCGGGTCACAGGTCGCAGCTCACAGGTCACGGGTGTTGAGGCTAGAGGACAGAGATCCAATCGCTGCAGAACCACCAGGCAGGACCGCCTGACTGCTCCGAACACACCTGGTAGGCGGAGACGGGCTGGGGTGTCCACACCTGACCGCCGACGCCCCCGTTGCCATCGGGGTCCTTGATGTAGTCCACTACGCCGTTGATCATCCGGTAGTTCGTCCGGAAGCCGGCGTCGTCGGAGCGCTGGTCATAGGCGAACACCCTCCTGTTGTTGTCGGCCACACCACCATGCCCGCAGTTTTGGTTACGGAGGACGCCGCATCGATTGACATGGGTGTTGCCGTCCCACGCGGACGCAGTCGGGGCCAGCGCCACCCCCGCGAGGCTGAGGCTCAGTGCTACTCCGGCCAGCGTCCCTATTCGCATCTTCTTCTTCATGGGGAACTCCCTTGTTCCTGTGGTCGGGGCGTCGGGGAGCGGCATGCTCCCGCCGCTGAAGCCACTATGGGGACCGGATCAATTGGCCACCCGGCCTTGAAGGGAAACTGCAGATCAGCGGACCGGAGATCGCGGACAACGCGGATTGTCCGCGGACAACGCGGGGCATCGGCCGTCGGACGGGCAGGCGTGATGGCCGGTGAGCCCACACCCCGGCCGTGATCCCCTCCCCGGCGGGCCGCCTGCTTCGCGCGCAGGCCGGTCAACTCCCCGGGCAACTCCCCGGGCGACGCGGTCGGCTTGTCGACGGGAGTCCACGGCGCTCGCGCCGAAGGTCTCCTGAACTCTCCGGCCGAACACCGACCCGCCGCCCGCCATCGGCGGCCGTCGGATCAATGTCCGTGCCCGGAAAGGAACATGATGAGTATTCAGGCATCCATCCCGTTGCGCAAAGCGGCGTTTCATGCCCTGTCCCAGCGGCCCGTACGGTCGGATTCATGGAGTGGAATTTTCAGACGGCCGAACAACTCGCGGCTGCCTTGCGCGCCGGTGAGGTGAGCTCGGCGGAGCTGACCGACCAGGCGATCGCCCGTATCGAGCGGGACGACAAGGCGATCAACGCGATCTGTGTACCGGACTTCGACCGTGCGCGGGCCGCCGCGCGCAGTGCCGACCAGGCGCGCGCCCGCGGTGAGGACCAGCCGCTGCTCGGCATTCCGGTGACGGTCAAAGAGTCCTACAACATCGCCGGCCTGCCCACGAACTGGGGCATGCCGCAACACCGGGACTTCATGCCGGCCGAGGACGCGGTGCAGGTGTCGCGGCTCAAGGCCGCAGGCGCGGTGGTGCTCGGCAAGACCAACGTGCCCGTCGGGCTGCAAGACGTGCAGAGCTTCAACGAGATCTACGGCACCACCAACAACCCGTGGGATCACGGTCGCACGCCGGGTGGGTCCTCCGGCGGATCAGCGGCCGCCCTGGCGTCCGGATTCGGCGCGCTGTCCATCGGCTCCGACATCGCCGGTTCGTTGCGCACCCCCGCACATTTCTGCGGCATCTACGCACACAAGCCGACACTCGGGCTCGCGGCGAACCGCGGTATGGTCCCGCCGGACACGCCGGCATTGCCGGTCGACCTTGACCTCGCCGTGGTCGGTCCGATGGCGCGCACCGCCCGCGACCTCACGCTCCTGCTCGACGTCATGGCCGGACCCGACCCGCTGACGCTCGGTATGGCGCACCACTTGACGCTGCCGCCCGCGCGCCATGAGCGGCTCAGCGACTTCCGGGTCCTGATCCTCGATGAGCATCCCCTCATACCAACCGGGTCCGCCGTGCGGGCAGGCCTGAACCGGGTGGCCGACGCGCTCGTCGACGCCGGCGCCCGCGTGGAGCGGCACAGTCCACTGCTGCCCGACCTGACCGAAGCCGGCATGCTCTACACGCAGTTGCTGTTCTCCAGCGCCGTTGCGCGCTTTCCCGTCGAAGCGTACGAGCAGCTGCGGACCCTCGCCGCCCAACTGAGCGCAGACGACCAGAGCCTCGATGCGGTGCGGCTGCGCGCCATGGTCTTCAGCCACCACGACTGGATCGAGGCGAACAGTCGTCGCGAGCTCCACCGCCACGGCTGGCGGCAGCTCTTCGCCGAGTTCGACGCCGTGGTGTGTCCCATCACGCCCACTCCCGCGTTCCCGCACGACCACAACCCCGATCCACGGCAACGCCGCCTCGACATCGACGGCGTCGAATACCCGTACTTCGACCTGCTCGTCTGGGCCGGTCTGCCCACCATGCCCGGCCTACCCGCCACCGCCATACCAACAGGCTGCTCCCCCGAGGGCCTGCCGGTGGGAGTACAGCTCATCGGTCCGATGTTCGAGGACCGCACCCCGCTGCGGCTGGCCGAACTGCTTGAGCAGGAGATCGGCGGCTTCCAGGTACCGAAGTAGGGCGTACGACCGGGTGTCCGTCGCAGTGCCCGGCCCGGCAGGGTCGGGCACTGCGTCGGTCTAGTGGGGCGAACCGGGCCAGCGGTCGGCGCTCGGCGCTCGGCCGGAGGCTGCGGAGCGTTTCGGAGCGACACGGTTTCCGTCGATGCCGACGAGGGCTACGGGCGGGTGCAGGGGGCTGCGGCGCCCGGGGGCTCAACGCGAGGGACGGCTGGCGGTCGCTCGTCTCAAAGACCATGACGGCCCACCACCGCTGGCCGTCCTCCGCCGTGTCGATGCCGCACGCCGCCACCGGAGGGCGGTCGGCCACCGTGGCCAGGGACTGTCCGGGGGATCGTGCCGGACAGTCCCTGGCCCCGAGGAGGACTCAGCGCTTGAGCGTGAAGGTGAAGTCACCGGAGAGCTTGCCGCTCAGCCGGATTGCCGAAACGAGTTTCCCCTCCGTGATCAGTCTCCCGACCTCAGCACGCGAAAGACCGCAACCTTCAGCGATCAGCCGCACCGGCCGGACGGGGATCCGCGCCGCAAAGCGAACCGAGACATCGATCACCTCGCGGTCCAGGTGATCCGATCCGCCGGTGTCGAGGCGCCAGGCGTTGTCCCAGTCGAGGGCGATGCGATTGCGGCGCCGAACGACCGGATCCTGGAGCAGCTCAGCTGCCAGGCCGGCGTCGTTGTCATGCAGCCGGTCCAGCAGCTCAGGTCGTACGGAGCGCACGTTCATCCGCTCCAGGACCGTGAGCTTTGCCGTGTCCCCGCAAGCGGTACAGAGCGCGAGGAGCCAGGCGTCGATGAGCTTGTGGTTTGCGTTGACGCGAAATTTGCCGTTTGCCCGGAAGCGCTCGGACGCGCAGGCGTGGCAACGGCGGAGAACGGTGGGCAGGCAGGTGGGCATGACCACCCAGTCATTGAGCACAGAAGTACACCGGTTTCAGTGAGAAGTCCGCAGCAAAAAGGAGCGCGGCGCACATGCGCGACGCGCGACACATCAGCTCTCGGGAGGTCTCACAGGGTGTACAACGGGACGTCCTTGCCTGGATGAATTGGATCGGCAGCACGGTAAGGCAGCACAGCGGCGCTGTTCCACTGGTTTTCGAGCGCCTCATCGCCAGGTCCTGTCCGGCGGGTCATGGACAGAGCCAGAGCCGGACCGCGGCGACAGTGACGGTGCCGTGCGAGGCACAGGCCTGCCCGCTTGTCGTACCTCGTGGCCACGGCCCGGAGGTTCTTGAACCTGTTGACCGTCCGCTCGACCTTGCTCGTACGCTCGCAGATCGTCTTGTCGAAGCCGGCGGGCCGGCCCCCGTTGGCGCCCCGGGGCTTGCGGTTGGCCCGCTGGTCCTTCGGCGCGGGATGGTGTGCTCGATGTGGCATCTGCGCGGGTGGCGACGGTTACGGCGGGAGCTGGACTCCTTGTCGCCGAGGTGATCGGGGATCGGGGCGGGTGCGGGGATGCCCGCCGCCCCGGCGGGCAACCCCGTACGTCCCGCTCCCACCCCCGGGTACCGACGCGCGCCAGGACCGCTGGTCGTCCAGGTCGCGGAAGCACGGGCTGAAGTTGTATCCCAGGATCTTGAACAGGCCGAACACTCACGGAGTACCCGGGTGCGGGCCTGAGTGGTAACGGACCCTGGTGGCGGGAGGACGAGAAGCCTCACCGCCGCCAGGGAATTCAGCTTGCCGGTGCAGTGCAACTGCGCGGGGAACGGCTCAGACGACCATGACCCGGCGCCCGCGCGTGTGTCCGGCGTGGCTGTCGATGTGCGCCGCCGCGGCCTCGGCGAGCGTGTACGACTTCTCGACCGGGATGTGGAGCTTCCCCCGCGATATGAGGCCGGCGGCCTCGGCGAGTGCTTGCGGCATGCTCCCGGCCACGCCGGAGAACCGGACACCGAGCTCCGGCGCAGCGAGATCGGCGATGGAGATCACCTTCTGCGGATCCCCGGTCAGCTCGACGAGCTCGCGGATCACGCCCGAGCCGGCCAGATCGAGAGCCGCGTCGACATGGCCGAGCTGCCGCACCCGCTCGACCCAGCCCTCGCCGTACGTCGTGGCGACGGCACCCAGGCTACGCAGATAGTCCTGGTTCGCGGCCCCTGCCGTGCCGATCACCGTGATGCCGCGGTCGCGGGCGATCTGCAGCACCGCCGATCCGACTCCACCGGACGCACCGCTGGCAAGCAACGTCTGTCCGGACCGCACACCGACCTGGCGGATGATGCGCAGCGCGGTCTCCACCACAGAGGGGTACCCGGCAGCCTCTTCGAACGTCAGGCCCTCGGGCATACGGGCCCAGGCCGACAAGACGGCGAACTCGGCGTAGGTGCTTGAGCCTTCGCCGAAGACGTGGTCGCCGACCTCGACCCCTTCGACACCCTGACCGACCTCGTCCACCACCCCGGAGGCGTCCTGCCCGACTCCGGCGGGCAACTCGATCGGATGGACCTTCTGGAACTGGCCTTCACGGATCCTCCAGTCGACGGGGTTCACGCCCGCCGCCCGCACGGCGATGCGTACCTGGCCGGGGCCCGCGTGGGGCTCCTCGGCATCTATGAGTTGCAGAACGTCCGGACCGCCGAACTCGGCGAAGCTCACTTTCTTCATGCGGCGACCGTAACACTAACCGTTAGGGTTTAAAAACGGTTTCGCTTTTGTATCTGGTAGTGTCATGGCATGACCGTGCCGTCCGGACGCCGTGAGCGCAAGAAAGCCGCGACCCGCCAGAAGATCGCCGACACCGCCCTGCGGCTCTTCCTTGAACGCGGGTACGACGCGGTGGGCATCCGAGACGTGGCCGCTGAGGCCGACGTAGCCGTCACCACGCTCTTCTCCCACTTCGCCTCCAAAGAGGCCCTGGTGTTCGAGCAGGACGACGACTTCGAGCAACGCCTCACGCGGGCGGCCACCGACCGGGCACCGCACGAGCCGCTCATCCCCGCACTGCGCCGCGAGATCCAGGCCCTGGTGCAACATTGCACGGCGGACAGCGCCGCCCCGGCCTGGCGCATGATCGACGAATCGTCTGCCCTGCGGGAGTACGAGGAGTCGATGAGGCTGCGTCATGCGGAGTCGCTGGCAACGGCCATCGCCGCCGATCTCGACCTGTCAAGGACCACAACGGCCTGCCGAACGATCGCGAGGTTCGTGATCGACGCCTATTCGCTGGCCCGTGAGGCGGCCGACCCGGAGGCCGCGGTGGACGAGATCTTCCGGATGATCGAGGCGGCCTGGGAAGTCACCTGCCCTTCTCGACCTGCGTGAGGAACTGTTCTTCCAGGTAGAGCAGGAGCCGGTCGGGGACGAGGAGCTTCAGCTTGCCTGTCGGGACGGTCTTGACTTCCCAGACACGGCGCTCGGCGCGCTTGCCCGGGGACCAGCTCCAGCAGCAGTCCGTCGCGCTCTGCTCAGCCTTGGGAAGCCACTCTCCACTGGCGCCTGCCCGACGCACGAGACGAGCCAGCCCGCAGAGTGAAGAGCTGCGAGAGCAACTCGGAAGCGCCACACAGGAAACGACGGCCCGCAGCGGACGCCGCTCGGCCAACCTCTCGAAACCGTGCAACCGTCCGGGCGACACCGTGAACGCCGATCCCGGCCTGTGCCGCTGCCGCGTATGCCACGCGAAATGGCGTTCGGGCCCCACCGCTCCCGTCGCGGTCCCGGCCAGTTCGCCCAGCGGCACCATGACATCCGCCCAGCCGGCCCGCCAGACCGCCACCCACCGTGCGGCCCACTCCGGCTGCGGCTCCGGCTCCTGTTCACCCAGCACCTTCGGAAGCGCCCAGTTCGGGGATGCGGTGCTGGGGCCCTGCCTGGAGCACCGTGCCGACTCTGCGCTCGCTGGCGCTCCTACACCGCCCTTGTGCGGGCTGGCCAAAGAAGGTGCGGACAGAGCCCGATCGGACCGCCGCCGCCTTCACAGTTCGAGACGGCCTCACGGCCGCCGTGGAATTGGCGGACGACGCCTTCCGACCCAGAGCAACAGGACCACCGAACACACCGCGGCGAACGCGCACCACGTCGAGATGTACTCCTGCCGCCACAGGGCGAAGGACGCCGCGGCCCCAACGGCAACCAGGACACCGAACAGGACGAGGCCCCGGTCGCCGGACAGGAGCAGGGAGCCGATGGTGGCGAAGAGGTAGCCGATGACGGTCAGCTCCGCCTGCGGCAGCCCCAGGAAGTACCCGACGGTGTGCCCACGGATCTCGGCCGTCACAGTGCGGGTCGCCAGCGCGTAGGTGAGCGCCGCCGCCGTCGCGGCTCCCACCGCCAGGGGAATGAGCAGGCGGCGACGGGCGCCCGGCGGCGCGGCGCACAGCACGGCCGCCGGTACCCACAGCACCAGCAGCGGGAGCGCGATGACCGCCCAGGCGACAGTGGCGGGCCCGGTGCCCCCGTCGTGGTGCCAGACCGCGGCCTCGATGATCTGATGGCCCCCCAGGAGGAGAGGCAGCGCGGCCAGCGGCAGGTCGCGGGGGCGTCGGGTCGCCAAGGTCACCGAGGCGGCCACCACCGCCATAATGCCCACGCCCGCAACGAGGTCGGCCGTCGCGCTCCAGCACATACCAGCAACGCTACGGCCGCCCTGGTGAGGGAGCGCGCCGGACACTCCTTCGGGGCTCACCGGCCGTGCCCCGAGCGGAGGCGTCGGCCGCGTCCGGGTCCTCGCCGGCAGCGGGGGCGGGCCTCGGGCCGGGCGCGGGGATGCGGGTGGTCCGTGCGCCGTCAGCGGAGAGCGAGAGGCGCCAGGAGCGGCCCTCGGTGGCATGGAAGTCGACGAAAGCGGCCTCGTGCGGCCAGGCGCTCGTCGTTGCGACGCAGGTGGACAGGAAAACCTCGACACCGTCGAGTGCCACCTCGTCCGGCAGCGGCTGCGCGGCACCCAGCGCCAGTTGGGCGTCGTAGGTGTGCACCGCTATCTCCTGGAGCTGGTGCCGGGCGACGGCACCGCAGGTCGGCGGCGACTGCGACGCACCCCACCACGTCCAACAACCGCGCTCCGGGCCGGCCTCCCGCAGCGCGTCCAGCAGCTCCTGCGTCGATGCGGCCAACCAGGCCAGCAGGGCCTCGCGCTCCCGAGGTGCGGCAGGGTCGCCCGATGGCGCGGTGTTCTCATTCTGAGAATAGAGGCATCCGCTGCGGGGCACGGAGTTCGCGCTGTTCCAGTTCTCCACGACCTGGAGCCCGGAGTGGATCTCGCGGCGCAGGTCAGGGCCGGTGAGGTAGTCGCACGCGAAGATCGTGCGCACGGCGCCGCCGAGCTGTTCGAGCGCGGCGTAGGTGGGCTGCTTGGGACCGCCGCGGGTGGCGCCGCGGGTGGCGCCGCGAGCAGCGTGATGCGTACGTCGTCGGCGGTGTCGCGGAAGTCCGAGGGGTACATCTTGATCGCTCGCGCCCCGCCACGCGGCTCCCAGAATCTGCGATCAGTCCGCGAACAGCCCCTCGGGCGGCCCGAGTTTACTCACGTCGTTCAGCTTGCTGATCTCCGTCAGCATGGGCATCCAGGCCGACCGCGCCCGGGTCCCGCTTGAGCAGCACCAACAGCGCGGCGCCGCCCTCGCTCTACTCATTCGACGACGATTACAAGATTACAATGGGGCGATCGCAGTCCAACGCAGGGAGGGACGGGAGTCGATGAGCCTTCGTCAGTTCGAGTACGCCCTGGCTGTTGCCGAGGAGGGTTCGGTGACGGCGGCGGCGGAGCAGCTGCACGTCGCTCAGCCGTCGGTGTCCCAGCAGATCCGCGGCCTGGAGCGGGAACTCGGTGTGAAACTGTTCACCCGCACGCCGACCGGACTGGTGCCCACCGTGGTCGGCCGCGCGTTCCTGCGGGAGGCGGAGGTCGCGGTCAGCGCGTCGCGGCGGGCGAGGGCGACGGCGCGGGCCGGTGCCGATGAGCTGGTGGGCGAGCTGGTGGTCGCGGTGCAGATGGGCTTTGGCACACGGCAGCTGCCGGGCGCGCTGGGCACGCTGCGCCGCCGCTTCCCGCGGTTGGAGGTCACCGTCTTCGAGGAACCGAGCTCCGCCGAGCTGGAGCGGCTGTGCCGCCGGGGCGTGTTGAACCTTGCCCTGATGGCGGCGTGCGAGCGAAGCCCCGCCGACGCCCACCACCTCGGCGACGAGGAGTTCGTCGTGGTGCTGGGTGCCGGGCACCGGCTGCTCGCCGCTGACCGGGTCGAGCTGCGCGAGCTGGAGGGGGAGCCGTGGGTGAGGTTCGACCGCGACAGCGCGCTCGACGGCGTGCTGCTGAACGCGCTGCGGGACAACGATCTGGCCCCGACCACGGTCGCCCGCGTCTCCCAGACGGCGACGGCCGTGCGCTGGGCCGACCACGGGCTGGGGGTGACGCTCGTCCCGGCCTCCGCGGTGCCCCACGGTTACGAGCACCTTGTGCGCCCGGTGTTCCCGGTCATGTCCCAGCCCGTCATTGCCGTGGTCCGGCACGGCGCGGGCCCGGCGGAGGCGGCCCTGCTCGACCTCCTGCGTCAGGAGACCTGGTCCGAGTCCGCTTCCTTCTCACCGGTGTCCTGACGGGCGAGAAGGAAGCGGGCGCCGCTCAATTCCTTGTGTCGAAACTGGTGTTCCGGAATGCCGTCGGTGTCAACCCCTGGGGAATTCACCGCCGTCCACGACGAGATTGCTCCCGGTCAGCCAGCTCGCCCGGTCGGACACGAGGAACATCACCGCGTGGGCGATGTCGTCGGGCTGACCATCTCGCCCCAGCGGCACGGTGGTGTTGTCCTGGCCCGGCCCCGGGGCCAGGCGCGCCCACTGCTCCCGCGTTGCTTCGCCGCCGGGGGTGGCGACTCTGCCGGGAGTCACGGTGTTGACCCGGATTCCGAACGGGGCCAGCTCCAGGGCCAGTCCCCGGCTGTAGTTCTCCAGCGCCGCCTTCGCCGCCGTGTAGTGCAGGAACGGAGGTGGCGTGAGGGGGACCGCGGCCGAGGAGACGTGCACGACCACCCCCGAACGCCGTTCCCGCATCCCCGGTGTCAGCAGCGAGTCCAGCCGCACCGAGGCCAGGTAGTTCAGGTCCAGTTGGTCCTGCCACTCCTCGTCGGGGATGGCCGAGGCGTCCTGGTACGGTCGCGCCCCACCCGCGTTGTCGACCAGGATGTCCACCCCGCCGAGCACCTCCTGCGCGGCCGTGGCGAGCGCCTCCGCTCCAGCCCGTGTCCGTACATCGGCCGCCACGAAGGTGGCCCCCTCCGGCACCGTGCTCGTCGCCGACCTGGCGGTCGTGAGCACCTCGGCGCCCGCGTACAGGAGTTGGCGCACGATGGCCGCTCCTATCCCCCGAGAACCACCTGTGACCAGGGCCCGCTTTCCCGCGAGTTCTCGCGTTCCCGAGCCGTTTTCGATCGTGGTCATGCCACCGGTCCCCTCGATCACGAATTCGTCCGCTCGACGTAAGGAGAATCGACGTGCGCAGAGCGCGAATCTTCGGAGAAATCGCGGTGAGCACCTCGTCGAGCTGTTTGACGGTACGTCCGGAAAAGAATGAGAGGCAAAGACGAAATGTCAGCAGGTGCTATAGGGAATTCCTATGGCACCCCGGTCCCTCGTCCGTGACCGGCGCGGCAGCGGCCCTCGCGAAGGTGGAATTCACACCGTCGCTGAGCGAGGTCGCCGCCCCGTGGGGCGGCGCTCCGGTGCCCGGACCGGCCCTGTCAGGTCAAGGAACCCGGGACGCGGGACTGGGAACGCACGGCCACCCGCTGGCTGCGCGACCTGCTGCCGGCCCGCTACGCCGGCTACTCACCGCTCACCCGCCACCACGTCATCCTCGCCCGGCACGCACAGCTCCAGCTCCAGCACGAGATGCGCGCGGTCCGGGTGGCCCTGCAGACCAGCCGGGCCGAGCTGCCCACACCGGGCGTGGCGGAAGCGGTCATCGAGAACACCATCCGGATGTACGCGACGGAGCTGGACCAGCTGGGCCGCCTCGCGCGCGGAGTCCGCCGGTGACGGACGCGCTGATGGGCGACCACCCGTACCCGGTGCAGCGGCGGCTGACGACATCACGGTAGCGAGCCGGGCGAAGTGTGCCTGTCACCCCGGGAGTTCCACTCCGCGGCTCCGGCCGCGTCGTCTTGGTCGGCGAGGCACTCCGCGTAGCGCCTCAGGATGCGCACGTGCCGCTGCACGCCGGGTTCGCCGTAGGAGGCCCTCAGCGAATGCCGGCTGCGGGTGAGGAGGGCGTCGGCCGACTCGGCGGCCGTGCGGCGCCAGAACAGAGCGAGGGACGGCTCTCCGCGGCCGATTTCGATGTCCGCGAGCGCCGCCGCGGCTCGTGGGTCCCCGCGGTCGGCGGTCTCGTGGAACCAGACTTCGGCCTGCTCTGTCCTGCCCGCCTCCAGCAACATGCGGGCGAGCCCGAGGACTGTATCGGACACTCCATGGTCCTGGGCCTCGCCCGGCCAGGGCCGGTACGCGGCTGGGGAGTCCTGCATGAGTGTCCGCGCACGCTCGGCTCCGCGCCGGTACCACCGCAGGGCCTCGCCCGTGTCCCCACGGTTCTTCAGCAGGTGCGCCAGGTTCTCGATGGCCCCGGGGTGACCGACAACGGCCCCCTGCCGGTTCCAGTGCTCTGCCTGGGTGAGGTCCCCGCGTTGTTCCCACAGGTACCCGAGGTTGGCCATGGCCACCGCCTCACCGAGTCCCGCGGCCCGGCGCAACCAGGTCTCGGCCTCGTCCTGCCGGCCCATGGCGGAAAGGGCGACGCCTAGATCCACCATGGCGGACGCATCCCCCAGGGATGCGGCCTCGCGCAACCAGCGCTCCTCCCCCGCGAAATCTCCCGACCCGTGCAAGCAGCGTGCGAGAGCCCACATCGCGGTGTTGTCGCCCAGGTCGATCGCACGGCGGAACCAGCTCGCGCCCTCAGCGTGGTCCCCGCTACGGGTACAGGACCTGCCGAGCCAGTGCATCGCCCGCAGGTCTCCGGCGTCAGCGGCCCTGCGCCATGCTCGCCGTGCCAGTTCGGTCCTGCCCTCGGCGTCCGCGACGAGCCCGATGTCGCTCCCGGCGTACGGCGAGGCGTGCGCCAGGAGCGTGCTCCACGTGCCTTCGTCGTCAAGCATGGGATGCACGATGCTCCGGGCCGCCGAGTAGGAGTGCTGGAGAAGGATGTCGGAGACCTTGAAGCCCTCCACGACACCCGGTGAGGTCGCCGATCTGCGGAGCGCGCTGATCCTTCCCTCGATCGGGTTCTCGGCCCACGCGATCGCACCGGCCAGCCACTGAGCCGACAGCGGGACACGCGCCTGCGCCGACAGCGCCCTCATGGCCAGTGCTTCCAGCACCTCCATCGGCACGACTTCGGGATGACCGCACCGACGGGCGACGACAGCGGCCGTGATGACGGCTTGGCCGTGGCGGTCGCCCGAATCGAGCGTCCAGCGTTCGATCAGCTCCGGGGCGCCCGCCAGGGTCGCGGTGATCCGCTCGTCCTCCGCGCCGCGCAGCGCGACCTCGATACGAGGGTCGATCGCGGCCAGCGCCTGGGCCCGGGTCCGCTCCTCGGCAGAAAGGCTGCTGTCGACGTGGAAGCGCATGGCGCGTTCCGTCGCCTCACCGCGCGGGGACCAGCGCGCCAGCATTTTGATCACCTCACGGGCGTGACGGCGGCCGATCGCGTCCGAGCCCTCGGGAGCGTCGGTCGACGGCTCGGTGGAGTGCAGCAATCTGTCCAACTCCTCGGTGCGGATGGTGGCCGCCATCAGAACGGGGCCGTGCCGACCCGCAACCAACTGCCGTACCGCCGGGGCCGTCAGCGCCTCGTCACCGAAGAAGTTCTGGAACTCGTCGAGCCAGACGACGGACTGCGGCAGACCGACGCCCTCCCGGACCAGGGCGTTGAGCTGCGCACCCGTCTCTATATGGGGCAACCCCCAGAGGGGGACCTCGGCGCACAGCGCCTCGTACAGGCAACGGGTCTTGCCCGCCGCCGCCTCACCCACCAGCACCACGAGCCCGCCGGTCCGGGTGTGTGCCCTGATCCATGCACGGATGTCGGAGTCGATCCGGCGCGGAATGTATTCCGGCAGGCTGCTCGACAACCCCGGATCGGCGTCGCCAGGCAGGGGGATCGCCGTGTGAATGCTCAACGCCATGCGCTCACGGGAGTCGACGACCCGTTGTGCCGGGCCGAGGAGCGCGTTCCGCGCGGCGGAGCGGCGTACGACTCGTTCGACGGGCTCGGCCAGCCGTGTTCCCAGAGCTTCCACGGCCCTTTTCCCGGTGATGGCCGCACACGCGACGAACGCACCCACGGTGGCCGCTGCCCAGGTCGGCCCCGGGGCCCGCCCGGCGGCGAGCACCACCGAGGTCGCTGCCAGTACGGCGCCCGCAGCGACCGCCCCGGCCGCCGTCCACAGGTCGAATCGCCGATCCCCCATAGAGCGAGGATGCCGCACTTGGGGCCCGGCTGTGGCCGGCTCAGGCGAGTGCCGCTCCCAGGGCCACGAATCCGCAGATCAGCACGAACAGGAGGGCGAGCGCGGGGAGACGAAGTCCCCGCGGCAGCCGACGCCAGGGCGTGTGCTCGTCGGCGGGGAGCACTTGCAGGTTGCCCGCCTCGCACAGCGGGTCCAGGAACGCGAACAGCTCCTCGGGTCGCTTGTCCATGTGCGCCGTGGCCTCCAGAACCACCGGGTCGGCGACCGGCACGGCCGTGCCCGCGCCCGGCAGTTGGAAGCACACGACAGCCGTACGCGTCATGCAGGCGCAATGGGTACCGGTGCAGCCCGCCCGCGGCCGCGACGGCACTCAGCCCACCGTCCTCCTGGTGCTCGGGGCCGGGCACGCGCATGACGGTGCCGCCTGTCCGGGGCCCCTCAACTCGCTCTCACCACCAGCCGTTTCCCCCGTCCCCGGTTCCTGCCCCACGGCGGATCCCGTGCTCGCACCGGCCTCGGCGAGCACGTCGCGGATCACGTGGCGGACGTCGCCTGAACATCCCCGGCAGGATGCAGCCGACCCGTCGAACGGGCCGCAAGCAGGAGGGCCTGGCACACGCAACCGTGGGCTGCCCGTCTGCCGACCGGCTGCCTTACGACGGCCGGGGGCGGGTAGGGGGTCAGATTCTCCGGGCGCCGTAGAAGCTGCCGAGGTAGCTCATCTTCTCGTAGCGGACAAAGGCACCGGGCTTCGGAGCGTGCAGCACCATGCCGTTGCCCGCGTAGATGCCGACGTGCAGAAGGTTGTTGAAGAAGACCAGGTCGCCGGGGGCGAGCTCGTTGAAACTGACCGGGCTGCCGTCGTTGATCTGCGTGTACGTGACCCGCGATATGTGGACGTTCACCTGGGCGAAGGCCCACTGGGTCAGACCCGAGCAGTCGTAGGAGTCGGGGCCTTCGTGGCCGGACTGGTACGGCTTGCCGATCTGCGTCGCGGCGGCCTGCAGTGCGGCGTAGCCGCGCCCGGACCCCGGCTTCTCGTGGCCCAGGTCCACGCGCTCGCCGGCGCCGCGGCTGGCGCGGTTGTCGTCCTGCTTGAGCTTGGCGCGCTCGGCGGCGGTGAGGGTGTTCAGGAGCTCCCGCGCCTCGGCGAGCTTGCCCTGGAATGCCTTCTTCCTCTCACCGGCCGTCTTGCGGACGTCCGCGAGGTCGGCGAGCTTGCGGGCGGCCTCGGCACGCTTCTGCGCCAGGGCCCGCTGCTTGGACTGGATGGTCTCAAGGGCCTGCGCCTGCCTGGCGCCCAACTGGTCGACCGCGGACGCCTTGTCGAGGTAGCTGTCCGGGTCGGCGGAGAGGAAGAGCGAAATGGACGGGTCCAGGCCGCCGGAGCGGTACTGGGCGCTGGCGAGCGAACCGATGCCGTTTCGCAGGACGTTGAGCTCGGCCTGCCCGCGGGCCACCTGGTCCTGGAGGGCCGTCACCTCCTTCTGGAGGGCGGTCTGCTTTTCGTTGGCCCCGTTGTACTCCTCGGTGGCCTTCTCCGCCTGGTGGTAGAGCTCGTCGACCTTCGACTTCACCTCGTCCTTGCTCGGCTTGGCAGGCGCGGCGTTGGCGGCCTGGGAGCTGAGGGCGACGGCTGCAGCGGCGGTCGCCGTGAACACGGTGACACGGGCGCGGCTCGGATGCTTGGGACGACGGTGGGACCCCACGGAAGGCAGCTCCTTCTTCCTGAGAGCCGCCGAACTACGCAGACATGGCGGCCCCTTCGCCGACACCCCGAATGGGTGATCCATCGCGCGAAGGTTCGAGACCTGACCTTAGTGACCAAGTTGTGATCGGTTCAAATCCTCGTGAGAAAAATCTGCCTCATGAAGCACAGTTTTTACACACATCGCACACGTGGTACGCGGGGTCAACGGCATTGCTCACTCCGGGGTGTGGCGGGGCACCAGCGCGTGACGACTCGGGAGGCAACACACTGCCACCGCGGGCAGGCCGCGGTCCGCTGGTCAGCAGTGGACGCCGCCTCGCCCGACTTCCCGGGTAGGGTCAGGATCCTTCAACCACTGCGTGATCTGCGGACGGGCAGGGTTGGCGAGAGCGGGGGCCGACGTCTTTCGCCACTGGGCGGGCACAGGGCATCGTGTTGCCCGTGAGCGACATTGCCCTCTACTTCCCGTACGCCAACCTGCCCGGCGACGCGTGGGTCAAGGCCGCGGCCCTGCACTGGCCGCAGCTCGGGCGCATCCTTCCGGTGGGGTACCGGGGCCTGCGGGACTCGGACACGGTCAAGCGGCTTCGGGACGAGCTCGACTTCCTCGTGGAGGTGAGGCCCGACCGGGGACGGATCCGCGGGTCCTGGGTGAGTGGCGACATCTTGACGAGAGTGGACCCGGGCTTCCTCCCGCGAGATCCATGGCCAAGTACCGAGGATCAAATAGACGCGCTGTTCTTCGACTTCCTCAACCGGTACCAGGATGAACTCATCCCGCGGTACGGCGCCCACGCACTCGGGATCGAGCCCCTGGGCACCCGGGACGTGCACGACGAACTCCTGCCGGTCGACAGCCGGTTGGAGGAGGTGCATCCGACGAAGCTCTCCTATGACCTGACGGTACGGCTGGCGGACGCCGGGCTGCTGGTTTCACAGAACTACCAGTGGCGCCGCGCAGACGACGGAAGAGTCCTCGACGTACACACCTTTGCGATGCACCGAAGCCTGGCCCGCGTCTACTTGACGATCCTGGCGGACGTGGTGGCGAGGGAGAACGGGATGACCCCGGTGACCGACCAGGCGCTGAGCTGTGCCGCCACCTCGGGCTGGACGATCGACGCCATGGCGCACGCCCTGCTCGCCGACGAGACCGGGACGACGGCCGAGGGGCGAATCGACGCCCATCGGACGTTCGCCGTGCTGGCCCTGCAGTCCGTCCTCCCCCGCGATATCGCCGAGGTCCCGGTAGAGCGGATCATCGAAGCACGGCGACGCCTGCTGCCGGAGCTGATGCGGTTCCGCGCGTTCCTCGACTCCCTCGCGCCGGACTTCGTCGAGATCAGCGGGGTGCGGGATGCCGAGGTGAGAGCGGCCAGGCTGCGCAACCATGTGGAGAGGAACATCGCGCAACCGATCGAGACGATGGAGCGTGAACTCGGGCGGCTCGGCATGCAACCCGCCCGGGCAGTGCTGAGCCTTCAAACGCTCGTGCCTCCAACGGCGCTGGGTGTACTGGCCAACACCGTGAACCTGCCGTCCGCCGTCACCGGGGCGGGTGTGGTCGCCGGGTGCCTCGTCGGAGCGACGAAGGGCGCACTCGACCAGCGCAGACAGGCCCTCGCGGGCCACCCCGCCGGATATCTGCTGAACCTGCGCCACGAACTGGGCCCCTCGGAGACCGTCGCGCAGATCCGCTCCGCCATGCGACGGGCCGCACCCCGGCGGCGACGCGGACGGCGGGCCGGACTCCGCGGGCGCCTCGGGCGCTGAACACCGAGTGCGCCGTACGGGACGTACGTCGTACGGGACGGTGGTGCGGCCGTTGCGACGCCGTACGGCTGCTGCTCCGCCTCGACGGCGCCGCTATGCCTCTCGGAGGTGCTGCCGCTCGGGGCCCGGTCCGGCGTCCTGCCTGGCGGAGCACGGCGCCCGCCTCGGCGGGCAGGCTGCCGAGCGCGCCGCTCCACGCCCGCGAACGCCTCCCGGAGGGTGTCAGCGGCCATGCGCCCGGACGGGGTGGGCTCGATGAGCACCGCCCGGCGGTCCCCCGGCAGGGCACCACGGGTGATGTGATCAAGCTGGGCCCCTACGAACCGGGCGGCGCCGGCCGGAAGCATCCCACCGTCCTCGTACGCTTGCCCCGTGCCAGCCTCAACCCCTCTGCGACGCGTCGCCGTCCTCGTGCTCGAAGGCGCGAAGCCGCTCGACGTCGGCATTCCCGCGCAGGTGTTCACGACCCGCGCGAGCATGCCGTACGAGGTACGGGTCTGCGGGGCGGAGCCCGGACTCGTGACCGGTGGTGACGGCCTGTCATACGCCGTCGCCCATGGCCTCGACGCGCTCGCGTGGGCCGACCTCGTATTCGTCCCCGGCTACCGCTTCCCGGGCCGCGAGGACCCGCCGAGGGCCGTCCTCGACGCGCTGGTCGCCGCCCACGGCCGGGGCGCGCGGCTCGCCGCGATCTCCACGGGTGCCTTCGCGCTCGCCGCCACGGGCCTGCTCGACGGCAGGCGCGCGACCACGCACTGGCACTACACGCGGGCACTCGCCGAAAAACACCCCCGCGTACGGGTGGACGCGAACGTCCTGTTCGTGGACGAGGGCAGTGTGCTGACCTCCGCCGGTGCCGCCTCCGGAATCGACCTGTGCCTGCACATCCTGCGCGGCGACCTGGGTGTGGCCGCGTCCAACCACGCGGCCCGGCGCCTGGTCGCGGCGCCCTACCGCAGCGGTGGGCAAGCACAGTACGTGCCGCGCAGCGTGCCCGAACCGCTGGGCGAACGGTTCGCCGCCACCCGCGAGTGGGCACTGCACCGCCTCGACGAACCCCTCACCCTGGAGGCGCTGGCCCGGCACGCGGCGGTGTCCGCGCGCACCTTCTCACGGCGCTTCGTCGAGGACACCGGGTACACGCCGATGCAGTGGGTCATGCGCGCCCGTATCGACATGGCCCGTGAGCTGCTGGAGCGTTCGGAGCGGAGTGTGGAGCAGATCGCGACGGATGTGGGACTGGGGACGGGGGCGAATCTGCGGCTGCATTTCCAGCGGGTACTGGGGACGACGCCGACGGAGTACCGGCGGACGTTCGCGCGAGGGGAGTGAACCCCGGGGGCCTCGATACAGGGCACTCGGCGCAGGGCACTCGGCGCCGGGCTGCGGGGCGACTCGCGCCCCTGCCGCAGTGCCCCGGCCCCTTGGCGAGATCCTTTCGAACCATGGCGCTCACGCCTCTGCCGCTCTCGGGCGTCCCACGCGAGTCTGGAGGCGAACCGAAGGGACGGACATCACCCATGACTCGCATCGCCATCAACGGATTCGGCCGCATCGGACGCAACGTGCTGCGCGCGCTGCTCGAACGAGACAGTGATCTGGAGGTCGTCGCCGTGAACGACCTCACCGAGCCCGCCGCCCTCGCGCGGCTGCTCGCCTTCGACTCGACGGCGGGCCGGCTCGGGCGGCCCGTGACCGTGGACGGGGACACGCTCGTCGTCGACGGCCGCCGCATCAAGGTGCTCGCCGAGCGCGACCCGGCCGACCTGCCGTGGGCCGAGCTGGGCGTCGACCTCGTCCTGGAGGCGACGGGCCGCTTCACCTCGGCGAAGGCCGCCCGCGCCCACCTGGACGCGGGAGCGAAGAAGGTCCTGGTCAGCGCGCCGTCGGAGGGCGCCGACGTCACCCTCGCGTTCGGGGTCAACAACGACGCGTACGACCACGAGGCGCACACGATCGTCTCGAACGCCTCCTGCACCACGAACGCGCTCGCGCCGCTGGCCTCGGTGCTCGACGAACTCGCCGGGATCGAGCACGGGTTCATGACGACCGTGCACGCGTACACCCAGGAGCAGAACCTCCAGGACGGCCCGCACCGCGACCCCCGCCGCGCCCGCGCCGCCGGGGTCAACATCGTGCCGACCACGACGGGCGCGGCCAAGGCGATCGGCCACGTCCTGCCGAACCTCGACGGCAAGCTGTCCGGCGACTCGATCCGGGTGCCCGTGCCGGTGGGCTCGATCGTCGAGCTCAACACCACCGTCGAGCGTGACGTGACGCTCGACGACGTGCTGGCCGCCTACCGCGCGGCGGCGCAGGGGCCGCTCGCGGGCGTGCTGGAGTACTCGGAGGACGCGCTGGTGTCCTCCGACATCACGGGCAACCCGGCCTCGTCCATCTTCGACTCGGCCCTCACCCGGGTGGACGGCCGCCATGTCAAGGTGGTCGCCTGGTACGACAACGAGTGGGGTTTCTCCAACCGGGTGATCGACACACTGGAGCTGCTCGCCGGGCGGTGACAGCCGGGCGTCGGGGCGGTCCGAGCCGCGACATCGGGCACGGGCCGCACGTCGCCACCGCCGCGTGCGGGCTGGTCACCCGCCTCACCCAGCTGGAAACCGGCGTCCCACAACGCCGGACACATACCGAGACCGAAAGCTACGCGGGAGACGTCGTCGTCCAAGCGGAGCGGGCAGCGCCCGCACAGCGGATCGCAGGGGCCGGCGTACGACCAGCTCTACGCCGAGGCCCAGCACCGTAGCGTCCACGGCCCGTCCAGCATGGACACAAGGCGGAGCTGAAGCGGGTGCTGGGCGGAGGTTGACGCACGGGTCCCAGACGCGGCGTCACCCCTGGCTCTTCTCCACCTTGTACAGCTTCAGACTCTTGTTCGCGAACAGGAGCACATAGCCGCAGCTCCAGCAGATCAGCCCGGTTGCCGACTCGTTCGCCCAGCCGAGGTTCATGAACTCCGCCCCGGAGCTGTTGAGTTTCACCTCGCGGTCCCGGAAAACATCGCCCTGGCAGAAGCTGCACCTGATCCAGGTGTCCCCTATCGCGGCACGTACAGGCTTGGCCACGGTCCCCGCTCCCCCTGATTTCGCTGAGTGGCGAACCCCCGTTCGCACACCGTTTGGTGATCAGCGTAGTGGACCACCAAGCGGGCTCCGGTACACGTTTTGGACCAGCCGCCGTTCAGGGACGGGCGCCGGGGCCGGACGGCCAAGCGTGCTCATCGAGCCCTTCGGCGGGGGGTGAAGGCGTAGAGGTCGAGGATGTCGGGGCAGGGCGCGATGCCGGGGCCGCCGGCCTGGACCCAGGCGGCGATGTCGTCCGTGGCGTCGGGATCGTTGACCAAACCGAGCCAGACCGGGCGGGCACCGGCGACGCGTGCGGCACGAGAGGGCTGGACGACGATCACGTTGGCCTGTTCGCAGACGTCGAGGCAGGCGGAGACACGTACGGGCGCGTTCTCGGCAAGGCGCTCTCTCTGCTGCGCGTGGTCGACTCCGGGCACCTTCGCGCTCCCGCAGCAGCAGTCCCTGCACACCACGATCCGGCACGGGGCCGAGTCGGCTGGGGTGCGTCCGGCGCCATCTTCTGGTTGCCGCTCCGGCATACCGCTCACGCTCCTCCTCCGGGGAGATCCGCCCCGGCTTCGTCAAGGAGGCGACGACGTGAGTCTCCTGGCTCTCGGGTCGCCGCTCGCCCCGTCCTTCCCGCCCGTGTCCGGGCAGTGGTCTGTTCGGGGTTCGCTCGCCGATCACAGTGGCGGGACCGCGCCGGAATTCCACCGGCTTCCTCGTTCCGCGTCGCCTTGTCGTCGGGCATCGTCGCACGTCGGGCGGCGGCGCGTCACCACCGTCGCGCGGGGGTGGGCGCTCCGGACGCACTGGCGTTCGCCGCCGGAGAGGGCGCGCCAGGACTGGCTGGCCAAGTCATGCGATCGGTGACGGGGTAGGGGATGAAGGTGGTGGTGTTCTGGCCGATCCGCAGGGAGCGCCCGAGGGGGTGGTGCGGCGCTCTGGGGGGCAGTTGAGGCGTTCGCAGGCGCGGCAGCCATGCTGAGGGATTGGCCGTCGAAGGGCCGGTCAGGGTGAAGCCGTCGGAGCAGACGAGCCGATGAGCGCGTGGCGGGTCTCGCAACAGAGGCCGATGACCAACGAGCGGTGACGGCCGTGGCGGCCCGTCAGGTGCGGCTCGGCGCCGGCTCCGGCTCGGAGAAATGCGCTGCCGCGCGGCGAGGGAGCAGCAGCGGTGTTGCCAGCAGGAGCACGCCGGCCAGGCCGATGGCCGTACGTGGGCCGAGCAGGCTGCCCAGTACGCCCCAGACGGCCGTCAGGAGCGCGGTCGTGGCTTTGGTCGTCACCGCCCAGGCGGACAGGGTGCGGGCGACGCGGTCGGTCGCGGTGCGTTCGAGGCGGTAGGTGGCGTGGACGGGGTTGAAGACCCCGCAGCAGAAGATGAGCCCGAGCTCGACGCCGATCACCAGCAGCAGCCCTGCGGTGCCCGAGCCCAGAAAGGCCAGGCCGACGGGCCAGATCGCGCGCAGCGCCCCGACCACGACCAGGACCTGGTGCTGCCCGAACCGGGTGACGAGCGGTCGGGCCAGCCGTGAACCGAGCAGTCCGGCGATTGAGGGCGCGGCGAAGGCGAGGCCGTACTGCCACGGCGCGAAGCCGAGTCGGCCGAGCATCAGGACGGCCAGCAGCGGCTGGACGGCCATCACCAGGCCGTTGAACAAGGCGGTGTTGAAGAGCAGCGGACGCAGTGTCGTGTCGGCGAGGATGTACCGCCAGCCGTCGAGCAGGTCCCCGGCCCGCAGGCGCGGGCCCTCCGGGCGCTCGGGCCGCGGCTCGTGCCCGCCTGTCGCGCGGATGCCCAGCGCCGAGAGCAGGTAGCTGACCGCGTCGGCCACCACCGTCGCCACCGGACCGAGGAGCCCGATCGCGGCGCCGCCCAGCGGCGGTCCGATGATCGTGGTCGTCCAGGCCGTGGACTCGAATCGGGCGTTGGCGACGAGCAGGTCCTCGGCCGGCAGCAGCGTCTTCAGGTATGCGCCGGAGGCGGCGCGGAAGGTGATGTCGGCTGCTGCTACGACGATGGAGACCAGCAGGAGCTGGAGGAAGGTGAGCATGCCGAGCGCGTACGCGGCGGGGATCGTCAGCAGCGCCGCGAACCGCACCAGGTCCATCGCGATCAGCACCGGCCGCTTGCGGCGGAACTCCACCCACGGGCCGAGCGGCACCGCCACGGCCGCGCCCACCGCAGCCCCCACGGAGGAGAGCGCGGCGACCTCGGCCGGTCCGGCGTGCAGCACCTGGATGGCGATCAGCGGGAACGCGCCGAAGGCGAGCCATGTGCCGAGCGCGCTGGTCCCGTACGCTCCCCAGAGCCAGCCGAACCGCCGCCCCAGCCGATGTCCGCGCAGATGTCCCAGCCGGTGCCCGATTCTCATGCCCGCCACCCCTCGTCACTCACCCGCACAACCGATCCGCGATCGGAAGCATCAAAGCGAGCGCCTCAGCCGGGGGTCAAACAACCGCAGGACCGTCGGGCCACAACCAACGGTTGTACCCGTAAGGTGTCGGCATGGACCTCGACACCGTCCGGACCTTCGTCGCCGCCGCTGACGCAAGGCAGTTCCAGGAGGCCGCCGCCGAGCTGGCGGTCACCCAGCAAGCTGTCTCCAAGCGCATCGCCGCGCTGGAGCGCGACCTCGGGGTACGGCTGTTCACCCGCACCGCGCGCGGCGCCGAGCTCACCATCGACGGGCAGGCGTTCCTGCCCCACGCGCGCGAGCTGCTGCGCGTCGCCGATCGCGCGGTCACCTCCGTGCGCCCCGGCCGCCGTCCGCTGCGCGTAGACGTGATCGCCTCGCGCGTCGCGCCGTCAGGTCTGATGCGCGGCTTCCACCACGCGTACCCCGAGATCGAGCTCGACGTGGTGATGCTGTTCGACATCGAGACGGCCATCGCCGCCGTCCGGTCCGGTGCGATCGACGCGTCCTTCCGCGCCCTCGCCGCGCCCGGCCGGCCCCTTCCCGAGGACATCGAGTCCGTCCGGGTGCTCGACGAGCCGCTCCAACTCCTCACCGGCCCCGCCCACGCGCTGGCGGGCGCCCGGTCGGTGCCCCTCGCCCAGCTCGCCGGGCACCGGATCTGGATGCCCGGCCTCGTCCCCGGTACCGAGTGGAGCGCCTACTACGACGACCTCGTCGCCGAGTTCGGCCTCACCATCGAGGCGACCGGCCCCAACTTCGGCTCCGACGCGCTCCTCGACACCATCGCCGACACCCCGGCCCTGGCCACCTTCATGGGTGAGCAGACCCGCCTCGTCTGGCCCGCCGGCCACGGCCTGCGCCGCGTCCCGGTGACCGACCCGACGCCCGTCTACCCGCACTCGCTCCTGTGGCACCGCGACAACCCCCACCCAGCACTGGCCACCCTCCGCGCCCACCTCGCCGCCACAGCGGCCGGCCACGACGCCACCGGGACCTGGGCGCCGGACTGGGTGATTCCGCGCTGAACGCCGCCGCGCGTCTTCGAGCGTCGTGTCCGGATCGACGGACGGTGACGGACGGTTTCGGCGGCGGGGGTGGCCGTCGGCACACCCCGGCTCCCCCCCACCGTGTGCCTCACATGTCGTGGTGTCTTGGCAGTGATCAAGGCTGCGAACTGCCGATCCGGCCCAGAAACCCCGGACAACCGCTGGTGACGGCGGCAGAGTGGAACGGCGTCAACTGCCCGGCCGTGTCCATGGCGGCGTTGACGAAGAGCAGGCCGAGGGTGCGTTGTGACAGCCGGTCGCGCAGTGCCGAGATCTGCTCGGGGCCGGTCAACTCCAGCGACTCGATGGCCAGTTGCCCGCCGGAGGCTTTGGCCAGGTCGTGGAGCCCGTGCGCCGGCTGCCGCGGACCGTACCGATGACGTCCCAGCCGCGACGAAGATACTCGGCAGCGAGCCCGAGGCCGAGGGTCCGTGAGGCCCCGATGATGACGGCGGTCTCGCGGGTGTCGTTCATGTGATTCCATCGGGTCGGTTCCCTGCGGGAGCTGGAACCAGCGGCGGTCAGCCAGTTCCGCCAGCTTCAAGCCGTGGTGACGGGCCAGCGGATCGTCGGCACGCAGTACCGCACCGACCGGATCTCTGCGCAGCTCGCCCTGGCCGCGTGATCCTCGCCCTCGAACCGCATGAGGTCCCGGGGCGAAGGACCACTTATCGGCGCAGGCCGTGAGCGCCGCTCCCCCTGGACCAATCAGCGGGCTTCGTCTCGTCCCACCGACTGAACCCCAACACCCCACAAACTCCCATCGGCGCATACCAGGCCGAGTACATCCCGCCCGCGGACAGCCGGACAGCCCTTCGGGAAAGCCGCGGGCCACCCACACCGTCTCCTCCGGCAGACCCTCATGGCCTCAGGACGCAACGACACCCTCACCCCCACCCCAAACGCCACGTCGGCCTGCCCCACCAAGGCGGTGGAACAGACCGACGTTACGTCGCGAAGGGCATTCGCCAAGGGTGCCCGGTACGGCCGCCCCTGCGGCGTTCTGGCGACGGGGGTAGGGCTAGAAGCCCTTCACCGCCCAGTCCTGGACGTCAGGAGTGGGGCTGCCCTGGGTCCACAGGGTCAGCCAGACGCCGTTGCCCAGGGAGTTGCCCTTCGGCGTGATGGCCTTGCCGTAGGCGTTGACGGCGCTGCCGTCCGCCGACGGGGCGAACCGCTGGACGTCGCTTGAGGGATTGCACGTCCACAGTGTCAGCAGCGCGCCGTTGGTGTTCGCGCCGTTGGCCTCGGGGGTGATGCACTTGCCGCTGGCCTTGTGGACGATCAGACCGTTCTCGTACTTCCACCGCTGGGCATCCGATCCCGTGCAGCTCCACACGGTGATCGGGGTGCCGTTGGCGGTCGCGTTGCCCTGAGGCGTCGCGCAGACGGAGCCCGCCTGGTGGAAGTTGGTGAGCCAGCTCCATCCGTCGACGGGCTTGCCGGCGTCGGGCTCGACGTTGAACACCACCCGGCGCGGCCCGCTGGAGTCCACCAGCGCCTCGTTGGCGCCCCAGAGCCGCTTGGCGAGGGGGTCCCAGGAGAGGCCCTGGGTCAGCTGCGGTGCCTGGGTGAGGACGTGCGGCGCCTCGCCGGGCTTGGCCACGTGGATGCAGGAGTAGAGCTCGGTGCCACCCGGCCAGTACGTCGGGCAGGTACCGCTCATGTAGTAGTTGGTGCCGTCCGTGGCCGTGCCCTGGATGCCCCACACGGGAGAGGTGTAGCCCGTGGTCTCCGAGGCGACCGTGGTGGGAGTGCCGGCACCGAGGGCCGACAGCGGCCAGCGGACGATGCGGGCGCCGGCGCCGTTCCTGTTCTCCACCGACACCAGGGCCGGCGTCGCGCCGGAGCGGTCGACGCTCAGGCTGCTCAGGCACAGCTCGTCGCGGACGGCCGGGCCGCAGGCGCGGGGGCTGTTGTTGACGTATGCCGTGGAGATGTTGTCGACCGCGGCGGTACTGACGGTGCTGTAGCGGGCGACGAGCGGCATCGCCCAGAGGTGGAAACGAGCGGAGGTCTTGCCCGCAGCCAGACGGGTGAGGGCACTCGTGGTGTCGTTCATGCGCCAGATACGCGTCAGATCGAAGACCTGCAGTTCCGCGCCGTTGGCGACGAACAGCCTGTTGCCGTACCAGGCGACACCGTCCGAGTGTGACGGATACTCAAGCGGCTTGAAGTTGCCGTTGACCGGCTCCACGAGCGCGATGTGCCCGTACTTGACCTGGCCACCGGTCGACTCTGCGATCGAGACCCTCGCGTAGTCCTCGACGGTCGTCGGAGTGCGACCCGAGACATACGTGCCGTGGTACCAGGAGGTGGCCGTCAGGGAGCGGCCCGCGTACAGTCCGTCGGCGGTGGCGGCATGCGAACCGGCGAAGCCCTGTGGCATCCAACCACCCGCGTCATCCGCGTAGTTGGACCTGTCGTCCTCATCGTCCCAACAGAACCCGTCGGGCTTGAGAGCGCCGTTCAGCCCGGTGGCGTGACAGAGGCCCGGGCGTCCCGTACGGGTGCCCAGGACGTCGGTGACGGACGCCTTGGCGACTCCGGCGGCCTCGGCGGAGGTGATGAGGTTGGTCTTGTCCCCGTCCACGCGCGTGAGTTTGAAGTTCGCGGTGAACGGGTCCAGGCCGGAGGCGGCCTGGGCGGACTGGACGGGAAGCAGTACGGAGGCGGCTACGGCCACCCCCAGTGCGAGCTGGGCAAGGCGACTTCTTCGTCCGAACATGAGTTTCATTCGGCCAGGGTAACTGCCGTCGACTTGCCATGATCATCTCCTTCACATGGTCTTCACGCAGGTCAGGACCGCGGGCCGGGCGTCGGTACCGAAACGAAAGTCAGGTCGGCGGCAGGCCGGACCAGCGCATCTCCGCCCCTGGGCCGGCCCTGCTCGATCGCCTGCGCGCTTGAGCCCGGCCGCAGTTCATGGACCGCACACCTGGACCTGCTCCGTCTGATACCCGGGGGCATCAGGGCGACGGTCACCGCCCAGCAGCTGCGCGCACGCGCATGGCCGGGCGATTGATCACGACGACGGCGTGCCGTCCCCGGAGGCCGCGCCATGACTGCACGCCAGGCCCGCATCCCCGTGCCCGGCGACCCCGGCGCTGTCACCTCACCCCCGGCCGGATCCGCACCCAGGTCGCCGCCTGGGCCGTGCACTTGGAGCGGGATCAGCGTGCCGCGATCAAGCTCGTTGCCTACCAGCTCGTCACCAACGCCGGCGTCCACGTCGGCGGGTTGATCACTGTCGGCCTCGATCGCGAGCCGCCTCCCTGTGCGCCCGCGGGATACGGTTGGTCCCGCGGGCGCCGGCGAGTATGTCGGCCAAGCCGGCCGCCTCCCTCACAGCCGACGGCCCCGCCGTCAAGCCGCGCGTCCCGAGGCCAGCACCCGGCCGGCCGCATCGCTCAATGTGGGGTAGTCGGTGTAGCCGGTCGGCCCACCCACGTACATCGTGTACTTGTCCCGCACCGCGTTCAGGGGCGCGCCGGTCCGCAGGCGCTCGACCAGGTCGGGATTGGCGAGGAACGCGCGACCCAGCGCGATCACATCGGCACCCGCCGCCAGCAGGCGTTCTCCGGCTCGCCGCCCGCCGTCTGCGGGCATGGGGGCGGGCCAGCCGAGGTTCGGGTTGGCCATCAGCGTGCCGGGCCAGCTGTTGCGGATCCGGGTGAAGAGCGGCTCCTCCGGATCGGCCAACTCCAGGTGCAGATACGCCAGGCCGGCATCCGCCAGAGCCTCGATGAGCTCGTCGTAGATGCGCGCGGTGTCGCCTTCCTCGATCCCGTTGACGGTGTTCGCCGGGGAGATCCGAAGCCCCGTCCGTTCGGGGCCGATCGCGTCGGCCACGGCCCTGGTCACCTCCACCGCGAAGCGGATGCGGCGCGACACCGGCCCGCCGTAGGCATCACTGCGCTGATTGGTGTTCTCGGCCATGAACTGGTGCAGAAGCATCCCGTTGGCAGCGTGCACCTCGACCCCCTCGAAGCCCGCTTCGACCGCGTTGCGGGCTGCCTGGGCGAAGTCGGCGACGGTGGCGTGGATGTCCTCGACGGTCATGGCACGGGGCACCACGGAAGGCCGCCGTCCAGCGGGCGTGTGGATCGTCTCCGGGAGCGCTATGGGCGAGGGGGCCTGCGGCACCAATCCGCTGTTGTCCGGGTGCCCCACCCGGCCACCGTGCTGGAGCTGGAGGAACATCGCTCCCCCTTCGGCGCGCACCGCGTCGGTGACCTGCCGCCATCCAGCTATCTGTGCCGCGCTGTGGATTCCGGGGATGTTGGGGTAGGTCTGCCCCGCGGCGTTCGGCGTGGTGCCCTCCGCGATGATCAGCCCGGCCGAGGCGCGCTGGGCGTACTGCGTGGCCATCAGGGCCCCTGGAACACCGTCGGCATCCGCCCGGTTCCGGGTCAGCGGCGCCATGACCAGGCGGTTGGGCAGGTGCAGCGGGCCGAGGTGGGCGGGGGTGAAGAGGCTGGAGTTGACTGTTGTGTGCGTCATGACCGTACGGTAGAAGTTGACACCGGTGTCAGGTTCAAGGGGTCGGGGTGATCCCGTCGCGGGCAGGGGGAAAGATGCGGGTCGGAGAACTGGCCGAACGGACGGGCGTGAGCGAACGCTCGTTGCGCTACTACGAGAAGCAGGGCCTGCTGACCGCCGAGCGGACTCCCGGCGGCCACCGTCAGTTCGGCGAGTGGGCGGTCGACCGGGTCATCCGCATTCAGGCCCTGTACGCCGCGGGCCTCAACAGCACCAAGATAGCGGCGCTGTTGCCCTGCATGCGCGACGCGGACGGTGGTCCCTCCGCGCTGGCGACGGAACGGCTGGTCGCCGAACTCGCGCAGGAGCGCCGGCGGATCGACCAGCTCATCGTCGATCTGCTGCGCTCCCGCGACGTCCTGGACGAGGTGATGGAACTCGCCGCAGAGCCACGTCACGCCGCGGCCGCGCAGTAGGAGCCGACACACGTCCGCTGGGCCACCCGTCCCCTCCCTCTCCGGATGCGCGACGAGGCCCTGCCGCACATCGAGGGCGCCGCGCCCGCGACGTGGACCACGAAAACTTCCCAACCATGCAGTCCCCCCACGGGCCGCGCCCGGGTCGGTGGCCCACGAGATGGCCAGGAACCGGCAACAGACTCCCCCTTGGGTGGAGCATTCGATATCGAACGACAACTGCCCTTGTCGCGTGCATGCCTCACCGGATGGAATCACGACAGCCACCCAGTCCCGCGCTGCCCCCCGATGGGGAGCATCCATGCGCAGACCCGTTCCCGGACGAGTGCCGCCACCGCGGCGTTCGGGGCCACCGCCCTGGCGACCGCTGCGGCGCTCGCCGTCCCGCTGACCGGGTGCGCCACCGCCGCACCCACCGCGACCCCGCACACCAGCGCCGTTCCGGCGATCACCGGGCACACCCTGGCCCGGACATGACCACTCCGCCCGGCAGGTACGGCTGCCTGGGGTACGGCTCTCCTTCGGTGGCGTCCCCGCTCAGTGCGCAATCGCAGGGGGCGCGGGTCCTGATGCGGGACCACTACCGAGCAGGTGCTGGCGCGGCATCGCCCACCAAACCGGCCTCCACCCTCCTGTCGGCTCCCGGCCCGCGCCGGTGGGGAGTCTGATGTCACGTGCGAATCATGATTGTTGCTCTCTGGTGGTGCCTGCTTTCACCGTGTAGCGTCACTGTCAGATGTCGTGGTTCGCAGTACCTGCCCGCGCTCCGGTGCGGGCGCCTTGCTGTGCAGTGCGGGACCAGGGCGATCACCTCCGGGCCCGCGTGGTGCGGACCCGATATCAACTGAGAGGCACGCGCAATGGCCAGCGGAACTGTGAAGTGGTTCAACTCGGAAAAGGGCTTCGGCTTCATCGCCCAGGACGGCGGCGGCCCGGACGTCTTCGCCCACTACTCCAACATCAACTCCTCCGGCTTCCGTGAGCTCCAGGAAGGCCAGGCCGTGACCTTCGACATCACGCAGGGCCAGAAGGGCCCGCAGGCGGAGAACATCACCACCGCCTGACCGATACTCAGCGCCACGGAGGGCCTCGGAGCCACACCTGCTCCGTGGCCCTCCGTGGTGGGGTCCGCTCCCACCGCGTCAGGGCAGAGTTCTTCGATCGCAAAACGTCGTCGGGTCGGAACCTCGCGTTCCTCATTGATCGGGTGTTGAGCAACACACTGTGTGAGTACGGCTCCTGCGGCCTGCCCGATGGCGGCGACCACGTGTGCTGACCGCGCCCGGGCGGACTGTATCCGTCGACTTGGCTCAAAGACGCCTTCGCGTCACGGTGCACGCCATCGGCCGCACGTCCGTGCACGGTTCGCTGCCGCTGGTTGGCCAGCACATCAAGATCCGCCTGAAGAACCCCGCCGCCGGTCAGCGGCAGTGAACTTCATCCCCGAGGTCGGCGACATCGCACAGCGCGGAGTCGACGCGCTGACCTACCAGTGGCAGCTCGACGAGCAGGCCCGCATCAACCACGGAATCCAGGAGCAGAACGGCAAGGTCTTCGTCGACCGGGAGGGCCGGCTCAAGCCGCCGGCCCCGCTCCTGCCGGACGGGCAGAAGCTGAAGCGGTCCCCGAAGACCCTCAGCGCCGAGAGCTCCACCTGCTCCGTCTTCGTGGACAAGCAGCAGGCGGTGTACGCCACCGACGACGTGACCGGTGTCGGCACCGATCCGGTCGCCGTGCGGCGCGGCGCCCTGGCGCGGACGGGCAATCCGCAGAAGGCCGCCATCGGGGGCGACGCCCGTATCGCGGACAAGGGCGGTGTCGCGGTCAGCGTCTGCACGTACCAGGGCAGGCGCCAGAAGTTCATGGCCCTGGTTGACCTCGCATCGGAACATGTGGTGCCGAAGCCGACCGCCGACAGCGCTGGAGGAGTTCCCGCGCGCCCATGTGCCAAAGGCCATGGAGGCGAAGGGCTCCCGGAAGTGACTTCTGCTCCCACCGGCTCGTCAAGGCCGTCCTGACCTTGCAGCTCGCTGTCCCCGCATGAGGCTGGGACGGCGCAGCCAAGCGTCGGCAAGGCCGACTCAACCGCATCAAGAGAGAGCGCTGACCACGGCAGGCGTCAGAGTCGCCCGGTGACCGACGATCTTCACCAAAGTCATCCACCAGCGGTTCGGCACGAGTGCCCCGCCCCCGTGACCAGCAACTTCACCACGCACAGCGCTCAATAGGGCACTGTGCGGGACGCGGCAGGTGCCTGGTGATCGCGCAGCGGGCCCCGTTGACCTTGACACGGTGACAGGGCTTTCACTGCTTGCCAAGGAGGTGGTCCGATGACGATCACGAGACAGGACACGGATGCGTTCCGAGCGCTCCAGGGGCTGGAGGACGGCCGCTCGTCCGTGCGACTGCAAGCTGCTCTGGCAGTCGGCACGACGCCTGACCCGCGCTTCGTCGACAAGCTCGTCGAACGATGCGCGGTCGAGCCCGAGTTCTTCGTCCGCGACACGCTGACCTGGGCGCTCACACGCCACCCGGTATCCCTGACGATCCCCGAGCTGATCCGTGCGGTCCGCTCCGAGCATCCGCAGGCACGAAGCCAGGCGCTGCACACGCTGTCCAAGATCGGAGACCGGCAGGCATGGCCGGCGATCACACGGGCACTGTTGTCCGACGCCGACGACGAAGTGGCGCGGAGCGCCTGGCGGGCCGCGGTCGTGCTCGTGCCGGAAGGCGAGGAGTCCGCGTTGGCCGCGGTGTTGGCGACGCAGCTCGGGCGCGGTGAGCGGGAGACGCAGCTGAGTCTCAGCCGGGCGCTGGTCGCGCTGGGTGAAGCGATGGTGCCGGCTCTGCGTGCTGCGACGACGGGCCCTGACCCACGCGTGCGCGCGCACGCGCTCGCCACACAACGGCTGCTGCGCGACCCGGACGCCGGATTCGAGTTCGCGATCGAGGAGGCGAAGCGCGTCGTGGCCCTCGACGGGTCGGCCAGGAGGGACGATGGGACGTGTTGATCGGTGAGGTGGCGCGGCGGTGCGGGGTCAGTGCCCGCATGCTCAGGCATTACGAGTCGCTCGGTCTGGTGCGGCCTTCGGGTCGTACGGGCTCCGGCTATCGGGAGTACTCCGGCGAGGACATCCGGCGGATCTTCCATATCGAGAGCCTGCGGTCGCTGGGGCTGTCGCTGCGTGAGATCGGGCGCGCACTCGACGACCCCGGCTTCGCGCCCTCGGCGCTCGTCGGGGACCTCATCCGTCAGACGCGCGAACGCATCGCGGCGGAGACCGAGCTGCTCACGCGGCTGTGCCGGATCGATGCCGCGGACCCCGGCGGCTGGGAGGACGTCCTCCAGGTCGTTGCGCTCCTCCAGGCGCTGGGGTCGAACAGCGCCGACACGCGCCAGCGCGCGGCCCTTTCCTCGGGCAACGAGGTTCCGGTGCCGGTGGAGGCCCTGGTCGAGGCGGCACTGAGCGAAACGGAGCCGAACGTCGCCGGAGCCCTTCGATGGGCGCTGGCCCGGTCGGGCGACGACGGCGGCTCGGCACTGCTGGCGCAGGGCCTCGGCTCACCGGTGGCCGCGGTGCGGGAACGTGCTGTTCAGGCCCTCGCCGAGCTGCCCGGTGGTGAGGCCACCGGGCAGCTGCGGGACGCTCTCACGAACTCCGACGCCGTGGTACGCGGGTATGCGGCTCTGGCGCTCGGGACACGTGGAATGGCCGATGCGGTCCCGACGCTCATCGACATGATCGTGGAAGGAAAGAACGACACCGATGCAGCCGATGCACTGAGCGTGCTGGCGAGCGACACCGCGACGGCGGATCAGATCGCGACCAGGCTCGTCGACCGCCTCGCCCACGACACCACTGAAGCGCCTGCACGCGGACGGCTGACCCAGTCGCTGGCGGGCATCCCTGGGACGACTGCGTCACGTGCCCTCGTGGAGTTGTCGCACGACGAGGACCGTGCCGTCGCGCTGACCGCGACGTACCTTCTTCAGCTACGCGACGGGCGGTGACGGATCACTCCTGGGGCGTCGCTGACGCGGCCCGCGGGGCGGAAGGTCCCGGACGTATCACCGTCCGCCGGAGGGGGACTGCGGACCTCCTGGCCCGGTCTCCGCAGCGCTGCCGCGACATCGCAGCGTGGGTCGCCTCGACGGCGGCGCAGTCGTCAGGTGCTCTCTTCCGGGGCGGGGCACGGGCAGGCCGAGCCCGTGTGTTGTTGGTTTCCCGGGCCGGGCGGCTCGCCGCTCAGCGGGTCCGTGCCGTGCGCGAGAACACTTCGGCAGCGCTGATCGGGAGCAGCGGCCAATCATCCCGCGCCTTCCACGGCGGCCCGACCATGTGGGACAGCCCAACTGGCCGGAGAGCTCACCTTGTTCAGAATCGATATCCCGGTTGTTCAGAATCGGTATCCCGGCCGGGACCGTGCGTATCGAGCCGAGCGAACCGGAACGCAGCGGCGTCATCCGCTACACCCAGGACGTGTCCCCCCGCCGGGCGGGTGGACTGGCAGGTTCGACGCTCATTCCAGCCGGCGGATCACGGGCGCTGTGGATGCCCCGGAAGTAGGGATCATCCGCTGTCACCGGCCAGGTTCCGCCTTTCGGTTCGTCGATCCCAGAACACGGCCGGTGGCGGCGCCGAAACATGGCCGGCCCCGACATGATCAGCGTGAAGACGGGCACACGGAGGGCTACTGGCAGGCGGTGGAGGCGGTATGCGCAGCGTGGGTGTAGAGGAGGAGCTGCTGCTGGTCGATGCCCGCAGCGGCTTTCCGCAGGCGGTCGCCGGAGCGGTGCTGGCGGCAGCCGAGCGACAGGCCTGGGAAGGACCTGGCGAGGTCACGTCCAGCCATCACCTGGAGAAGGAGCTGCAGAAGGAGCAGTTGGAGTTCGCCACCAAGCCGGTGACGCGGATGGGTGAGCTCCAGGAGGAGATCAGGCGCAGGCGTCATGAGGCCGCCCGGCACGCGGCGACCGCCGGGGCCGTGGTGGCGGCCATCGCGACATCTCCCCTGCCCGTGCGGCCCCTGCTGAACGTCGGCAAGCGCTACAAGTGGATGGGCGAACAGTTCGGGCTGACCGCGCAGGAACAGCTGACGTGCGGCTGCCATGTCCACGTGGCCGTCGAGTCGGACGAGGAAGGAGTGGCGGTCCTGGACCGCATCCGGCCCTGGCTGTCCGTCCTGACGGCGATGAGCGCGAACTCTCCGTTCTGGCAGGGCCAGGACAGTGGGTACGCGAGTTACCGCAGCCGTGTGTGGAACCGGTGGCCCTCGGCCGGACCCGTGGACGTGTTCGGCTCCGCCGACCGCTACCACGAGCAGGTCACGGCGATGGTCGACACCGGAGTGCTGCGCGACAGAGGCATGATCTACTTCGACGCCCGCCTGTCAGCCGTCTACCCCACGGTGGAGATCAGGGTCGCCGACGTCTGTCTGGACCCTGCCACGCCCGTCCTGCTGGCCGCGCTCGCCCGCGGCCTCGTCGAGACAGCCGCACGCGCCTGGCGGGACGGCCGGCCGCCGGCGCGGATCGGCACCAGTCTGCTGCGGCTCGCTTCCTGGCGCGCCGGTCGCTCGGGCCTGGACGGCCCGCTGCTCCACCCCGAGACCATGCGCGAGACGTCCCCCGTGGCAGCGGTGGGCGCCCTCTACCAGCACGTACGGGCGGCGCTCGTGGACCACGACGACGATGAACTCGTCCGGGAGGGCATCGCGAAGCTGGAGCGGCGGGGGAACGGCGCCCAGACGCAGCGCAGGCTCCTGCGCGACGAGGGCGACCTGGCCCGCGTGGTGACCCGGTGCGCGGAGCTGACCACGGGCGGAGAAGACCCGCAGGTGTAGCAGCCCTATGCGCCCACGCGGCCCGGTCTGCCGCACCACGCCCGCCGCCCTCCTGCGGACCGGCCGCGCTCCCCCGCGGGCGGAGCCCGGGCCGTGCGCGCTGCGGCGGTATCCCGGCCGCGTGGTCGAACGGCATCGCCTCCAAGCGGCTTGTGCGGCACTGCGCACGAGGGAGGTCGACATGCCGGTGATCAGCCGCCCCGGACGCGAACGCCTTCGGCGGCGGTTTCAAAAGCGCCCGCACCGGTCATGGCTGTCACTCGCCCGAACGCCTGGAGAAACGATGACCGACAAGCGCTCCATGAAAGCGGCCACGGACAAGGTGGCGCATGTCCCGCGCGGCGGCGCACGGGAGCCCACCGGGCCGGAGGACGGTGTGCCGGGCAAGCCGGGACCGGTCTCCCCCGAGGTACCCGAGCGGACCGAGCCCACCGGACCCCTGCCGCCCAAGGCGGATCAGACGGGCCCGGAGACGGTCGGTCCCACGGGGCAGCCCACCGGTGCGGAGCACGCACGGATGGCGCAGAGCGGCGCGTATCTGACCAACGCGCAGGGCACCCGTTTGTACGACACCGACCACTCGCTCAAGGCCGGCCCGCGCGGGCCGGTGCTGCTGCAGGACCACCACCTGCGCGAGAAGATCATGCACTTCGACCACGAGCGGATCCCGGAGCGCGTGGTGCACGCGCGCGGTGCCGCAGCGCACGGTGTCTTCCAGGCCTACGGCAGCGCCACCGGGGTGACGAAAGCCGCCTTCCTCGCGCAGGGGGCGGAAACCCCGGTCTTCGTACGGTTCTCCACGGTGCTCGGTTCCCGCGGCTCCGCCGACACGGTCCGCGACACACGCGGCTTCGCCACCAAGTTCTACACCGATGAAGGTGTCTTCGACCTGGTCGGCAACAACATGCCGGTCTTCTTCATCCAGGACGCCATCAAGTTCCCGGACATCATCCACGCGGGCAAGCCCCACCCGGACCGGGAGATCCCCCAGGCGCAGAGCGCCCACGACACCTTCTGGGATTTCGTCTCCCTGCACACCGAGGCCACCCATCACACGCTCTGGAACATGTCCGACCGTGGCATCCCGCGCTCCTACCGGATGATGGAGGGCTTCGGCGTCCACACCTTCCGTCTGGTCAACGCCGAAGGCGCCACGACGCTGGTGAAGTTCCACTGGAAGCCCAGGCTCGGCGTGCACTCCCTCGTCTGGGAGGAGGCGCAGCTGATCAACGGAATCGACCCGGACTTCCACCGGCGCGACCTGGCGGACGCCATCGAGGCCGGCGCGTTCCCCCAGTGGGAGCTGGGCATCCAGACGTTCCCCGACACCCCTGAACAGACGTACGAGGGTATCGACCTGCTCGACCCCACCAAGATCGTCCCGGAGGAGCTGGCCCCCGTCCAGCCGATCGGTCTGCTGACGCTCAACGCCAACCCCTCCAACTTCTTCGCCGAGACCGAGCAGGTCGCCTTCCATGTCGGGCACCTCGTCCCGGGTATCGACGTCACCGACGACCCACTGCTGGCCGGGCGCATGTTCTCCTACCTCGATACGCAGATCACCCGGCTGGGCGGACCGAACTTCCCGCAGCTGCCCATCAACCGCACCCACGCGCCCGTCAACGACATGTTCCGCGACGGCATGCACCAGAGCGCGGTGCACCGGGGTGTCGCCCCGTACCACCCCAACAGTCTGGACGGTGGCTGCCCCTTCTTCGCGGGCGCCGACACCGGGGCGTTCATCGAAGTACCCGTCGAAATGCCGGCCGCCCGCAAGGTCCGTGAGGCGCCCGTTTCCTTCTCCGACCACTTCAGCCAGGCCAGGTTGTTCTGGCTCAGCATGAGCGAGGTCGAACGCGAGCACACCATCGCGGCCTACACCTTCGAGCTCTCCAAGTGCTACGAGCAGCCCATCCGCGAACGCATGCTGACCGTGCTCGCCAACATCGACACCGAACTGGCTGCCCAGGTCGCCGCGGGGCTCGGCCTGCCTGCGCCGTCCGCCACCGAGCCCCACGCCCAGCCCGACCCCAGCCCCGCCCTGTCGCAGGTGGGAGGCTCCTGGCCGGTGGACGGGCGCAGCGTGGGCATCATCACCGGTCCGGAAGGGGACCTGGAAAGCGTGGCCCGGGTACGCCAGGCCGTCCTCGACGCGGGCATGGTGCCCCTCGTCGTCGCGCCGGTGGGGGGTGTCCTCGGGAGCGGGGACGGCGCGGTCACCGTCCAGCGGACGTTCGCCGCAGCGCGGTCGGTGGAGTTCGACGCGCTGCTGTGCGCCGGGACACCCGCCCCGGGCTCCGATGCCTACGGCGCCCGGGACGCGAAGGCGGGTCTCCCCGAGCCGGGCCCCATCGACCCTCGGGTCCAGGCCCTGTTCCTTGAGGCCTATCGGCACGGCAAAGCCATCGGCGGCTGGAACGACGCCCGTCAGCTCTTCCACACTCTCGGCCTGACCGCGGACACCCCCGGCGTCGTCCTGGGCGAGGACGCCGGGGGTGTCCTGGAGCAGGTGACCACGCTTCTGGGCAGCCACCGCGTCTGGCAGCGGTTCCCCGCCGCTGTCTGAGACCGGCTGGCCTACGGCTCCCCCATCAGGTGGAGCGGGCTCATGGCCCCGGCGGAGTACGCCGACGGCTGCTTCCCAGCAACCGTCGGCAGGCGGTGTTCGTGCCGGTCCGGCCCGGCTGTGGGTCCGGACCGGCCGCCTGTCCCGTCGCTGTGCGGCCGTCGTCGGCGGCCCGGCTTCAACGGCTCGGGCATGGGGTCCACCGCTGGGGCCGGATCAGTGCGGGTGGGTGATCGGTCAGAGACCGGTCAGAGAGTCTCGCCCGGGTTTCCGGGCCGGATGCGCCCGCGCCAGCCACCGCTGTCGCCACCGCTCTCGACGTAGTCCTTGTACCGGCGCATGTCTCCCTTCACACGCCGACCGATCACACCCAGCGCGTCCGCGCCCTTCTCAACGACCCCGGTGGGCTCGACCTCCATCGTCAACTCCACCCTGGTGCGGGTGTCGTCCAGCCGCTCGAATTGGACCGATCCCCGCTGCTGGGTGTCACCGCCGACGGAACGCCAGGTGATCCGGTCGTCAGGCAACTGGTCCACGATCTCCGTGTCGAACTCACGCCGCACCCCACCGATGCTGGTGGTCCAGTGGTTGTGCCGGTCGTCGAGCTGCCTGACCTCCTCGACGCCCTCCATGAACTTGGGGAATTCCTCGAACTGCGTCCACTGGTTGTACGCCTCGCGGATCGGAACCTCCACGTCGACCGCTTCCTTGACCGTGCTCATGAATTCCTCCTTATCGTCTCTGACGGGAACCGCCACAGGCGTGCCGACTCCCGTCCGTGCGTGCATGGCGCCGGGTACCCGGGACAACATCGCGGAAACCGTCCCTCCACCGGTGCGGGAGGGCTGCGGCCGACGTGGCGGGAACGCGCGAGGAGCCCTCACTCGCTCCATCGGATGACGGAAGAGAGCGGTGGGCTGAGCGGCCTGCGCCCTCGACGGCCCGTGGCACCACCGCGCGGGGGGAGCAACACCGCATACGCCCTGTAACTGACGGAATTGACGATTCCGCAACAACATGATCGTGAGTGGTCATTTTCAGTCAGGATCGAACCCGTCACTCCACGTGCCGGGCCCCCATCCCCCCTCCCGGGCCTCGCCTGCCCGCATCAACCCACGCCGGTCCCGCCATGCACACCGAGTGGCAGGCATTCATGCGGAGTTACCGCGAGTTCGGCGAAAATTCTTCCGACTTCCCGGCAAGTGGAGACAAGACTCGACCGAAACTGGCCGTGATCCTTTGACTCCCGATCGACCATTCGGTGAAGGTCGTTCACATGTCCGTCACAACCGGAGCCTCCACGGGTAGCCCGATACGCCGACGCGACTTCCGGCTGCTGCTCGCGGGAGCGGCCGCCGGACAACTCGGCGCTCAGGTCACGCTGGTGGCCCTTCCCCTCGTAGCTGTCCTCGAACTCAACGCCTCCGCCCTCCAAGTGGGCCTGCTCACCGCCGCGGAGACCGCCGCCTTCCTGCTCGTCGGGCTGCCCGCCGGGGCCCTCACCGACCGCATGCGCAAGCGCCCCCTGATGGTCCGCGCGGACCTGGTGCGCGCCGTGGCGATGGCCAGCATCCCCGCCGCCGCGGTCGCCGACGCCCTGACGATGGCCCAGCTCTACGTCGTCGCGCTCATCACCGGAGTGGCGACCGTGTTCTTCGACGTCGCGCACCAGAGCTACCTGCCGCAGATCCTGCCGCGCGAGGAGCTCATGGCCGGCAACGGCGCGCTGGAGACGGTCCGTTCCACCGCTCAGGTGGCCGGACCGGGGGCCGGAGGCGGGCTGGTCCAGCTCGTCGGAGCGCACCTCGCCGTCCTCACCGACGCCCTCGGCTACGTGCTGTCCGCCCTGGTCCTCCTGCGCATCAAGCAGCCGGAACAACCGCCCCAGGCCCCCTCCGACGCCTCCCTGCGCAAGGACATCGGCGAAGGCATCCGCTTCGTCACCGGCCATCCACTGCTCCGTGTCATCGCCCTGACCACCGGACTCGGCAACCTGTGCATGGCCGTCCTCATGGCAACCCAGACCGTGCATCTCGTACGCGTCGTCGGACTTGAGCCGGGCGCCCTGGGACTGGTGCTGTCCGCGTCAGCGGTCGGCGGGCTCCTGGGCGCCCTGTGCTCCGCGCGGCTCGCCGCCCGGTGGGGGCAGGCCCGGCTCATCCTGTGGTCCGTCCTCCTCAGCGGACCGTTCGCCGTGCTGTGGCCGCTGTCCGGGCACGGCACCCTGGGCGCGGTCCTGTTCGCCACCGGATCGGCGGGCATCTCCTTCGGCGCCGTCGTCTACAACATCGCCCAGGTCAGCTTCCGCCAGGGACTGTGCCCGCCGCGGCTGCTCGGCCGGATGAACGCCACCTTGCGCTTCCTCATGTGGGGCACCCTGCCGCTCGGCGCGCTCCTCGGCGGCGCCCTCGCCCAGTCCTTCGGGCCGCGCACCGCACTCGCCTGCTGCGCCGCCGGTTTCCTCCTCGTACCGCTGCCGCTGCTGTTCTCCCCGCTGCGCCGCATGCGGGACCTGCCGGGACCCGAGGGCCTCTTGGACGCCACCCCCGAGACCCCCAGGGAGGACACCGCCGCGGACGGCGAGGGACAGCCCGCCCCCACGCCCTCCCGCTGAACCAACCATCGCGGCCGCGCACGCAGCCTGCGCCGCGGCCCGTTCCGCGCCCCCGCGCCCCGACATACCCGGACAGACCACAAGCAGACCACGACCACGCCACGACAGAAGAGGACTCCGTGCCCAGCATCACGAGCCAGTACCTGGCCCGCTACCGGCGTATCACCGCCGGCGACGGGCCCAGCGCCCTGCTGCCCGTCACCGGGGCACAGCGCCGCTTCGCACTGGTGCGCTCGCTGGACCCAGCTGGGCGCCCCGACGTGGTGCCGATGTTCTTCGCCTTCCCGCACGGCACCGTCGACCCCGCTCGCCTGCAAGCGGCGGCCCGCCGACTCGCCGCGCGGCACACCGCCCTGCGCTCGCGGCCCGCCGTCGTACGCGGGACCCCCGTCCTGCACACCGGAGAACCGGACATCCGTGTGACCCGCCCGGCTCCCGCGCCGGGCGAGCGCCCCGCCGACACCCTGCGCCGCGCACTGGTTTCCTGGGATCCGCAGGGCCCTCCCCTGCGCCTGTTCCTCGCCCGTGACGACGAGCACCGCACCGACGACATCCTCGCCATCGCCCTGGACCACGCCGTCTGCGACGGCCGGTCGCTGGCGCGGATCGCCGAAGAACTCGGCGCCGCATACGCCGAGGACACCGCCGAGCCCCCCGCCGCGCCCGAGGAGACGGAGGCCGAACTCGCCGCCTACCGGGAGGCGGTGCTGCTCCAACTCGCCGCCGAGGAACGCGCGGACACGCCCGAGGCAGCCGCCTACTGGGCGGACCGGCTGCGCGCCGTGCGCACCCACGCCCCTCTGCCTCGTCCGGAACGCGTGCCCGCCGGCACGCTCCCCAGCGGCTCGGCCGAGGCCCGGCTGCCCGCGCACGACGACGGCGTCCCCTTCCCCGGACTGCTCGACGCCTGCCGCGCCGCGGCGAGCGCGCTGTACGGCCCGGATCACGTCGTTCCGCTCGGCTACCCGTGGGGCGGCCGCCCCGCCGGTGCGCAGCCGGTCGTCGGCTGCTTCCTCAACACCGTCGTCTTCCCGGCCGTCACCGGCCACGGGCCCGGACCGGAGGCGACGGCCGACGCCTGGTGGGACGACCTCGACCGGGCCGACATGCCTTTCGACGCGGTGGTGGCCGCCGCACGGTCCGCCGGCCCTGGCTGGAACGGCGCGCTGGACGGACTGCTGACCGTGGACGACGACAGCCGCCGCCCGCCCCTGGTTCTGGCCGGTGTTCAGGGCCGGGAGGTCCACATCGACGGCAGACCGGTGCGCGGTCCCTTCGCCGTCTCCGTCACCCAGGGGGCGGAGATCCGCCTGCGGATGGTGTGGGACCGCGCGGTGCTCGACGACGCCACCGCGCACCGGGCGTTCGACGCGCTCAGCCAGGCGCTGCGACCGGCGGCGCACACCGCGGGCTGACCCCGCCGCCGGGAGCACACCACGGCAGCGCAGACGCCAGGCATCACCCACCTCCCCTGCCCATGCCCACGTTTCTCCGGCGCGGCCCCGCGCGACCCGCGAAGCCGCCCGTACGACCCAAAAAACCCGGCCACGACCGTGACCGGGCCCCGGAAAACCGCCCCGACGACCTCAGGGACCGACCATGCTTCCGCTCTCCGCCTCGCAGGAGATCGTCTGGCTGCACGAACAGATGCAGCCCGGCAGCCGTGCCTACAACTTCACCGCCGCACTCGACCTGTGGGGCTCCCTGGACACCGAGGCCCTGCACGAGGGTCTGAGCGCCACCCTGGCACGCCACCCCGGCCTGCGGCTCGAACTCGTCGCCCTGCCCGGGTCCGTACCCGGGCAGCGGGTCGCCCAGCAGTGCCGACCCAGGCTGCACACCGTCGACCTCACCGGAAAGGACGACCCCGAGGCGGCCTTCCAGGACCTGCTGCGCGCCGAGGCCGAGACACCGCTCGACACCTTCGAGGCACCGCTGATCCGCTGGACACTCGTACGGCTCGCCGAGCACCACCACCGCCTCGTCCACGTCGAGCACCACCTGATCCACGACGGGCACTCCTTCGCGATCCTGCTCGACGACGTCTTCCGCGTCTACCGCGCCCGCGTCATGGGCGAAACCCTCACGCTCCCGCCCGCCCCCTCGTACGCGGACCACATCCAGGCCCAGACCGAGACCGCCTACGCCCCTGAGTCCCTGGACTTCTGGAAGGCCGAACTGCGCGACCAGCCCCACGACTTGCCGCTGCCCGGCCTCGCCCGACCCGGTGCCCGCCGCAGGCACCACGGCGGACAGCTGCGGCAGACGATCGGCGCCGATCTCGCCGAGCGGCTGCGCGAGCACACCCGTGAGCGCGGCCTCACCCCCTTCGCCACGCTCCTGGGGCTGTTCGCCGAACTCCTGCGCCGGCACAGCGGCCGCTCCCGGATGGTCATCGGCACCGCCGTCGGCAACCGGCCCCTGGGCTACGAGGACGCCGTCGGCATGTTCGTCAACACCATCCCCCTGCCGCTCGCCCTGGACGCCACCGCCCCGGCCCAGGACACCATGGACGACGTCACCGACACCCTCATCCGCGCCCTGCCGCACCAGGACGTACCGGTCCAGGAGCTGACGCGGGCGCTCGGCCTGCACACCTCCGGCGCCGACAACCCGCTGTTCTCCGTCATGTTCAGCGCCCACGACGCTCCGCTGCCCGAGATCGACCTGCCGGGCCTGGACATCACCCTCTTCGAGGGGTTCAACACCGGCACCACCCGCTTCGACCTGGACGTGGTGCTGCTGCCGGACGACCGGCGCGGCGTCACTCCGCGCCACGGCGCGCCCGGAATGACGCTGGTGTGGGACTACGACGCCGACCTGTTCGGCGAGGACGTCGCCCGGCTGCTCTCCGGCCGCTTCCTTGACCTGCTGCGCGCCTACCTCGACACTCCCGAGGCCCCGCTGGCCGACCTCGCCCCGGCCGCGGTGGAGGCGGCCGCCGAGGCCGTGCCCGTCCCGACCGGCCGCGATCTGCTGGATCCGGTGGCCGCCCACCACCCGTCGCTGCCCGCCCTGCTGTGCGGCGCACGCCGTGTGACGTACGGCGAACTCAACGAGCGCGTCGCCTCGCTCTCCGAGCGGCTGCGCGCGGCGGGCATCACGCCGGGCCGGCCGGTGGCCGTCGTCCTGCCCCGGGGAGCCGACTCGGTCGTCGCCCTGCTGGCCTGTCTGCGCACCGGCGCCGTCTACTGCCCGCTGTCGCCCGCCGATCCGCCGGCCCGTATCGCCCTCTTGCTCGAACGGCTCGCCCCGGCACTGGTCCTCATCGGCGAGGGCGGCCCGGCCCTGCCGGAATCCCTGCCCACCGCCCGGATCGACGCGCCCGTGCTTCCCCGCGCCCACGCCGCCGACGTCCTTGCCACCACGACCTACGTCATCCACACCTCCGGCTCCACCGGGACCCCCAAGCCGGTCGCCGTCGGCCGCGCGGCGCTGGAGCACCATCTGACCGCGACCGCCGACCGGTTCGCCCTCACCAGCGCCGACCGGGTCCTCATGTTCGCCCAGCCGTCCTTCGACGTGGCGCTGGAGGAGGTGCTGCCGACCCTGCACGCGGGGGCGTGCCTGGTGGTGCCCGAGCACGAGGTGCCCACCGGGCCGGAGCTCGCCGAGCTGCTCGCCTCCGCCCGGGTCACCGTCGCCAACCTGCCCACCAGCTACTTCCTCTCCACCCGCGAGGAGCTGCGGCCCGCACTGCGCGACGAGCGCTGGGCCCCCAGGCTCCTGGTCCTGGGCGGCGAGCGCCTTCCCGCCGAGACCCTGCGCGGCATCCTCGCCGACACCGACGCCACCGTCCTCAACGCGTACGGCGTCACCGAGGCGGCCATCAGCTCCACCGTCCACGAGATATCCCGCGACGCCCTGGCCGAAGGCGCCGAGATCCCCCTGGGCACCGAACTGCCGGGCGAACGCGTCCATATCCTGGACGCGCACCACCGCCCGCTGCCCGCCGGCGCCGTCGGTGAACTCGCCATCGCCGGGCCCGGCCTGGCCGAGGGCTACCCCGGCAACGCTGAGGTGACGGCCGCCCGGTTCATCGCCGTGGACGCGCTCGGCGGCCGGCGCGTCTACCTCACCGGCGACCTCGGCTACCGCGGCCTGGACGGCCTGCTGTACTTCCTGGGGCGGCGCGACAACCAGGTCAAGCTGCGTGGTCACCGCATCGAGCTGGAAGAGATCGAGGCGGCGGCGTCCGCGGCGCTCGGCGGCCGCTCCTGCGCCGTCGTCCTGGACCGTGACAGCCCGGCCGCGCCCCGGCTCGTCGGCTTCTTCGAGGACGGCGCCGACCTCTCCGACGTCGACGAGAAGGCCCTGCACACCGAGTTGAGCCACCGGCTGCCCGGGCCCCTGGTGCCCGCCCGGTGGGCACGGCTGCAGACCATGCCGACCCTCGCCGGCGGCAAGCCCGACCGTACGGTCCTGGCCCGCCGCGCCGCCGCCCTCGACCCCGTCGCCCCGGCGGCGCCCGAGGCCGTATCCGGGCACGAGCAGGCTGCCCCTGTGCCGGACGATCCGATGACCGCGCTGCTCGTGAACGGCTGGCGTGAGGTTCTCGGCCACAGCCGCTTCGACACCGCCTCCCACTTCTTCCACATCGGGGGCCACTCGCTGCTGGCCGCCGAGCTCGCGGCCTGGCTGGAGCCCCATCTGGGCACGCGCCCGCCGCTGAAGGTGCTCTTCCGCAACCCCGTGCTCGCCGACCAGGCCGACGCCCTCGCCGCCACCGCCCCTGCCTCCACGGAGTCGTGATGATCCAGTCCCCCTCTCTCGCCGACACCACCACCACGGTGGCGAGCATCGCCCACGGCCCCGACGCCGAACCGACCACCGTCCTCGCCCGCTTCGAGGACCATGTCCGGCTCACTCCGCAGGCCCCCGCCGTCATCGACGGCGCGCGGACCTGGACGTACGAGGAACTCGACACCGCCGCCGAGCGCGTCGCCGCCGCCCTGCGCGACCGCGTACGTCCCGGGGACCTGGTCGGCGTCTGCCTCGACCGTTCCACCGCCCTGGTGGTGACCGCCGTCGCGCTCGCCCGGATCGGCGCCGTCTATCTGCCACTGGGCCCGCGCCCCGGTGAGCGCCGCACCCAGGCCGTCACCGAGGACCTCGACGTCGCCTGCCTCATCGGCGACCCCGGTGTCCTGCCCGCGGCCCACCGCGACGGCGAGCACACCCCGCTGCCGCTGCCCATCGCCGGCGTGAACGCCCCGGCCGGCGCGGTGGCCGCGTTCGCCGCCCGCCCGCAGGGCGGACGGCGCGCCCCCGAGGGTGCCCTGTACGCCGTCCTCACCTCCGGATCCACCGGCCGCCCCAAGGCGGTCGCCGTGGCCGAGGCCTCGCTGTCCGTCGCCCTCGACTGGTACCGGGCAGCCACCGGTCTGGCGCCGGGTGACCGGCAGTCCCTGCTCATCGGCGTCGCCTTCGACCCGCACCTGCTGGAGCTGTGGGCCGGGCTGACCTCCGGTGCCGCCCTGGTCCCGGCCCCCGACGACACCCGCTGGGACGCGGCCGTGCTCACCGACTGGTGGCGCGATGCCGCCGTCACCGTCTGCGTGGCGGCGACCCCCACCGTCGAACCACTCCTGGACCGGCCCTGGCCCCAGGACCTGAAACTGCGTCACCTGGTGGTCGGCGGCGACCGCATGCGCCGCCGCCCCGGCCCGGACGTCACGGCCACCGTCCACAACGCCTACGGTCCGGCCGAAGCCACCGTCGTCACCACCACCTACGCGATGCGTGCCGCCGACACGGCCGCAGGCGACGTGTCCCCGCCGCCGATCGGCACCCCGCTGCCGGGTGTCACCGTCGTCGTCACCGACCCCGACGGCCTGCCCGTCGCCCGTGGGCAGGCCGGCGAACTGCGCATCGGCGGCCACTGCCTGGCGCTCGGCTACCTCGACCCCGAGCTCACCGCCCAGCGCTTCACCGCCCCGCCCCAGCACCCGGCGCTGGAAGACGTCGACCGCCTGTACCGCACCGGCGACCGGGTCCGCATGGGCGCCGACGGCAGCCTGGAGTTCCTCGGCCGCCTCGACAACCAGGTCAAGATCAGCGGGGTGCGGATCGAACTCGCCGAGGTGGAAGCCGCCTTCGAGCAGGACGCCCGCGTGCGCACGGCCGTCGTCACCGTGCAGCGCGACGGCTCGGGTCTGGCCCGTCTGGTCGCGCACGTCAAACCCGCCGAGGGTACGAAGCCCGCGCCAGGCGACCTGCTCACCGCGGTCCGCGCCTGGCTCCCCGAACAGGCCGTCCCCGCCGCCGTGCACTTCGTCGACACCTACCCGCTCGACGCCAACGGCAAGGTGGACCGGGCCTCCCTGGCCACCCACGCCCCCGCCCCCGCGGCGCCCGCCGCGCTCGTGGACGACCCGGCCGACGCCACCCCTGGCGAGCAACTGGTCCTGGCGACCGTACGCGAACTCCTCGGGCGGCCCGCGACCGTACTCGGCGACAACTTCACCGACATCGGCGGCACCTCCGTCGTCGCCGCGCGGCTGCTCGCGGTCATCGAGCGCGAGACCGGCATCCGCCCGCGCGCCCACGAACTGCTGCGCAGCACCGACCTGCGCGCCTTCGCCGCCCTCCTCGACCAGCGCCGGACCCCGCGACCGGCAGGAGCCTGACATGACACCCACCACGCCTCAGCCCGCCCACACCACGCAGCCCACAGCCGAGGTCCGGCCCGGCTCCCCGGCGCACCCGACGACGCTGCCGGACCTCGTGGCCCGGCACGCCGAACGCACCCCCGACGCCCTGGCCGTCGTCGACGGCGACACCACCCTCACCTACGGCCGGCTCGACCAGGCCGGCCGCGCCCTCGCCGCACACCTGCGCGAGCACCAGGTGGCACCCGGCGACCGGGTGGCGCTGCTGACCACCCGCTCCGCCCGCACCGTCATCGCGCAACTCGCGCTGTGGCGGGCCGGAGCCGTGTGCGTACCGCTCGACCCCGCACAGCCCCGGCCCCGCACCGAAGCGATGATCGCCGACGCGGGCGTCACCCTCACCGTCGGCGACGCCAAGCTGCTGGACGCGGCCGCGCTCACCGGCCCCGTACTCGCCCTGCCCGAAGAGCCCCTGAACGGCGGCCCGTTGGCGGGTGGCGCCGCGCCGGACAGCCCGGCCTTCATCATGTTCACCTCCGGCTCCACCGGCCGTCCCAAAGGCGTCACGCTCGCGCACCGGGCCATCGCCGAACTGGTCACCGCACCCGACTACCTCACCGTCACCGCCCGCGACCGCGTCCTGTTCCACTCCCCCATGACCTTCGACGCCTCGACCTTCGAGGTGTGGGCCGCGCTCGCCAACGGCGCCGCGGTCGTCGTGTGCACCGTGCCGCGGCCCTCCCTGGAGGATCTGGCCCGCCACGTCGAACGCCACGGCGTGACGGTGGCGTTCTTCACCACGGCGCTCTTCCACCAGCTCGCCGCCCGCCGCTCCCGCGTCTTCGCCCAGCTCCGCTCGGTCATCGTGGGCGGCGAGGCCATGGCCGCCAGCCACGCCCGTGACGTGCTGACCGCCTTCCCCTGGCTGGAGCTCGTCAACGGCTACGGACCCACCGAGACCACCACCTTCGCCACCGCCCACACCGTCACCGAGCCCGACTGTGACGCACCGCTGCCGATCGGCCGCCCCATCGCCGGGGCCACCGTCCACGTCCTGGACGCCGACGGCAACCCGGTCCCCGACGGCGACCGGGGCGAACTGTGGGTCGGCGGCGCCCGGCTCGCCCACGGCTACGCGGGCCAGCCCCAGCTCACCGCCGAGCGGTTCGTCGACCACCCCACCGCCGGACGCCTCTACCGCACGGGGGACATCGTCTCCGCCCGCCACGACGGCACCCTGGACTTCCACGGCCGCAACGACGACCAGGTCAAGGTCCGCGGGTTCCGCATCGAACCCGCCGAGGTCGAACATGCCCTGCGCCAGCAGCCGGACGTGGACGACACCGCCGTGACAGTCGACGGCGCGGGCTCGCCCGAGGCGCGCCTGGTGGCGTTCGTCGTCGCCGCCCCCGGGCCCGTACCCGCCGCCTCGGCGCTGCGCGAGCGGCTCACCGCCGTCCTGCCCGCCCACCTGGTGCCCGACACGATCACCCTGGTGGAGCGTCTTCCCCTGACCCCGTCCGGCAAGGTCGACCGGCGCGCGCTGAGCGGTCGCGTCCAGGCCGCCGCCCAGGACGCGACCGCCACGCCCGCCCCGGCGATGGGCCCGCTGGAGGAGGCCGTCGCCGAGGTGTGGAGCCGGAACCTGGGCAGCGAGGTCACCCATGGCGACGCCGACTTCCTCGCCCTGGGCGGCCACTCCCTCCTCGCCCTCGCCGTCACCGACGATCTGCGCGAGGAACTCGGCGTCGAGCTCGCTCTCGCCGACTTCTTCGCCGCCCCGACCGTCGCCGCCCAGGCCTCCCTCATCGAACGTGCCCTGCTGGCCGCCCACAGCGACCTCCACCCCCAGACCCCGGAGCACAGCGATGTCCACTGACGCCGACTCCACGGCGCAGGCCGATCAGCAGCGGCTCCAGCACGAACTGCTGCGCCGGGCCCGCGCCACCGCCGCCCGGCGCGCCCCGGCCGCCCCGGACGCCCACGCCGCCCCGGACACCGGCGGGCAGGCAGCGAGCGATGCCGCCCAGCCCGGCACCGCCTCGACGCCCGGCCGCCTGCCCCTGTCACGGGCCCAGCGCCGCATGTGGCTGATGGAACGGCTCGGCGGCGCGGGCGACTCCTACCACGTCCCCTTCGCCACCCGGGTGCGCGGCCCGTTCGACCCGGCCGCGCTCGCCACCGCCCTGACCTCACTGGTGGCCCGGCACACGATCCTGCGCACCTGCTACGCCGACCAGGACGGCGAGCCCTTCCAGGAAGTGCTCCCGGCCCCGCACACGATGGCCGTGCCCGTCGTCGACACCGCCACGACAAACGCCCCGGCGCTGCTGCGCCAAGAGGCGGCCCGGCCGTTCGACCTCACGGCAGGTGAGGCGGTACGCGCCCGCGTTCTGCGCCACGGACCGCAGGACCACACCGTTTTGCTGACGCTCCATCACATCGCCGTCGACGGCCGCTCCCTGGACACCCTGGCCGAGGAACTCGCCGCCCTCTACACCACGGCCGTCGACGGCTCCGGCCGCCCCGTCCTCGCCGTACCGCCGCAGTACGCCGACTACGCGCGCCGCGAGCACGACGAGATCCCCGGGCTCCAGCCGGAACTGGACCGCTGGAGCGGCCTGCTGGCCGACGCCACCCCGCCCCGCCTGCCCCCGCCCCGCCTGCCCCCGCCGGCGACGCTCGCGCCACGCACCACCGACCCGTCGGCAGCCGTACACACCGTCCCTCTCCCACCCGCGCTGCCCCACGCCCTGCGGACGCTGGGCGCCGAGCGACGCGCCACGCTCTTCGCGGTGTCACTCACCGCCGCCTTCGCCGCGCTGCACCGCCTCACCGGCGACGACGACCTCGTCATCGGCGTGGCGGGCACCCACCGCAGCGGCACCGCCATGCGCGGCCTGGTCGGCCTGTGCGTCAACACGCTGCCCGTCCGCGTCGACGCCGGCGGCGACCCGTCCTTCGCCCAGCTGCTGCACCGCGTACGCGACGCGCTCCTGGAGGCCCAGCGCCACCGGCACCTCCCCTTCGACCTCGTCCTGGAACGCCTCGGCGCCACGGCACGCGGCGCCGACGGCACCGCGCTGGTCCGCGTCACATCCGACGTGCTGGGCGAGCCCACGGTGCTCCGACTGCCCGGCACCTCAGCCGAGTACGTCGACGTGCCCACCGGCGGCGCGAAGTTCACCCTGTCCTACGGCCTGAGCCTGGGCGACGCCGAACAGCCCACGGCGCTGGTCCAGTTCGACCGCAGCGCGCTGGACGACGCCGCGGCGAAGGCGACCGTACGCGACTACGCCGCCTTCCTCGACGCGGCGGCGGCCAGCCCGGAGCTCGCACTGAGCAAGCTGCCCGGCCTCAGCACACCTCGCCCGTCCGCCGCCCGGCGCTCGGACTCGGGCACACCGCACGCCCCCGGCGCGCAGGCCTCGCCGGAAGGTCATGCGGACGCGGCGATCCCGTCCGCCGGGGACAGCGCGCCGGACAGCGCCGATCACCCGGCGGCCCATGCCCTGCGCGCCCACCCGCAGGTCGCCGACGCCCTCGTCGTCCAGCCCGTCCAGGGGCCGCCCGTTGCCTACGCCGTCCTCAACGACAGCGTCGGACCCTCCGGCAACGAACTGCTCGCTCTGCTGCGCCGCTCGCTCGCACCCGAGTCCGTGCCCGCCGCGGTCACGCTGCTGGACGCGCTGCCCGAGACGACCGCCGGGACCCCCGACACCACCCGGCTGCCCGGCCCCGCCACGGCGAGCAACCCGTCCAACACGCGAGCCGGAACCGTCACCGAGGCCTTCACCTCGCTGCTCGGCCTCACGCCGTCGCCCGACGACGACTTCTTCGCCCTCGGCGGCCACTCCCTCATCGCCGTACAGCTCGCCGAACGTCTGCGCACCGGGCTCGGCCTGCCGCTCACCGGCCTCGACGTGCTCCAGGCCCGCACGCCCCGGGCGCTCACCGCGCTCCTCGACGAGCGGGCGGCCCAGCAGGCCGCCGCGAAGACCACGAGCAAGCCCGCCCGTGCCCGGGCCGTCCGCCCGGGCACGGTGCTGGTCACCGGCGCGACCGGCGGCGTCGGCGCGTTCATCCTGCGGGAACTGGCCGCCCAGGGCCGCCCCGTGCTGGCCCTGGCCCGGCCCGAGTCCGCCCATCTGATCGCCACCGAGGGCGTCGACGTCGTCGCGGGCGACCTCACCGACCTGGCCGGACTGCGCAACGCCGTCACGGAAGCGGACGCGATCATCCACGCCGCCTGCACCTTCACCCGGCCCGAAGTGGACCTGGCGGCCATGGAGACGATGGTCGACGCCTGGAGCCGCGGACCGTTCGTCTTCGTCAGCAGCGTCGACGCCTACGGACACCCCCACACGGACCAGGTCCCGGAGGAGTCGGCACCCCGCGAGCCCATCAGCCTGTACGGCCGGGCGAAAATCGACTGCGAGGCCATGGTGCTGCGCGCGGCGGGCACCAACGGACGCGGCGGAGCGAGTGCCGTGCGGTCACCGATCGTGTGGGGCGCGCACGAGCGGCTGCGCGAACAGCTGCGCTGGGGCGCCCTCGGCACGCTGTACCAGGCCGCGCGCCAAGGCGAACCGATCGAGCTGCCCCGTCCCGGCGCCGGCGGACACCCCTGGTACGGAGCCGCCTGGGTCCACGCGGCCGCCCTGGCCCGCGCGGTGACCGAGTGCCTGGACCGCCCCGTCCACGGCGTCGCCAACGCCGTGAGCGGCCATGTGTCCTGGCACGACCTCGCCCACGACCTCACGGAACTGCTCGGCTCCCGCGGTGACGTCCGCGAGACCGACGACGTCGCGCAAGATCTCGACCACCGCTGGCACTACGACAGCCGCCGCCTGGCCCGTACGCTCCGGGCAGAACCGGGCGAGGACCGGCGGAGCGTACTGGCCGAGATGATCGACGGCATGACGGGCGACCACGCTTGACGACCCGTGTGGGTGCTCCGGAGGCTGACCGCACACCACCCAGGTGACGCGGCCCTCAGGTCCTGGCGCCCCGCCGACTCACGCGCGGCGATGATTTCGCTACCGGCAGCCGGTCGTTATGGGCAGCGAAAGGCTCTCCTTCTCCACCGGTGCGGGCGAGCAGAAGGCGCGGAGAAATACGGGGCGCACATCACCTCACCCGAGGGCACCTTCCACGGGCTCGGGGACGCGTTCCGCACGGGCGACGCCGTCGTGTACGCGGTGGCCCCGGCCACCGCGTACGGCTTCGGGCGGGACGAGGGACGTACACCCATACACGGTGGACGTTCTGAGCAACGTGCCCCAGCCCTGGGGCACGGAGTCAGCGAGTGGGGCGCCGTGGAGCCCCACTCGCCGCTCCGGTCGGAGGAGCGCCTGTTCCTCGCCGGTCGGCATCCGTGTGGTGGGCTCGACGGCCGGTGTCGTCCGGCTGGCCGGGAGGCCTCGGCAGGGGGGCGCTGAAGTGGAAGGCGGCGATACGCGCGTCGTGCTGTGCGTTGAGCAGATGGATCAGGCCCATTCCGACAACGGTCGCGAGGATGATCGCCGCGACGATGACGAACGTCTCCATGCTGCTCACCTCCAGGTGTTGCCGGGCACCGGGAGGGCGCGGCTGCCCATCGGGTTCCCGATGGGGGACATACAGGCCCCGCCATCGCTTTCCCAGATGGCTTGCCGGCGTCGGGCGTCCCGGATGTCGCGCCCGATGGCGGCTTCGTCGGCCATCAGGACGCCCGCGGTGAGGACGCTGCCGGGGATCGTTGCGGCGGCCATCAGGCGGGCAGCGGCTGCGGGCTCGGTCTCGGGTGGGATCACCAGCAGGTCCCAGCGGCCGACGGTGTAGGAGAGCAGGATCAGCTTGTCGGGGTGCTGTTCGGTGAACCAGCCCACATGGACGGTGTGCCCGGCCACGGGAACCATGCGCGGGATGACGGGCCAAAGCGTGGGGTTCACGGTGACGCGGGTGATGCGTCCCCAGGGCTCGTCGAGTGCGGCCGCGAGCGGCGGAAGCTCGATTTCGAGGTCGCGCGAGTAGGGCCACCAGGCCCCGTCGAGCTGCCCCGCGAGGGTGGTCTTCGGGGTGAGGGACAAGCGTGCCGGGAACTCTACGGCGAGGTCGCGGGGTGCGGTCCGGTCAAGGACGGTGGTCATGGTGCGGACCTGCCCCCGGGCTGCCCGTCGGCAGCCCGGCTTTCGTGATCGCCGGAAATGACACCCACATTGAAGCCGGTGTGCGAAGTACTCCCGGTACTTTCACTGTACGCCGGTTCGACGGAATCTGACCGGTTTGACCAGGTATTTTCCTGCGGGCGGCGGAGCGGGTGTGCTGTGGCGAGCGGCGCCAGTGCCGCGGAACGACGGCTGACGCACGCACGTCGCCGACCCGGGCGCCTGCGTCCATGCCGTCCGCAAGGCAATGGCCGGGTGCCGTCCGGGCCGACAACGCCACCCGGGCCGCTCAGATCTTCCCCGCCACCGCACTCGAACCGGCAGACGGCGACACCGCCCCGCGCAGCCTGATCCTGAAACCTCAGCGGCCGAGGTGCCGCGGGACCGATGCCGGGCCCGGGCGCCCTGCGGTGTCCGCCCGGGCCCGGGCGCCCTGCGGTGTCCGTATCCGGCCGTGCCGCTTCTGGGCGGAGGCCGCCGCCCGGGCCCCCCGGCATCGCCACCGTGACCACTGCGGCCACCGCGCCCCGCCTTCACCGCAGTCGGACCTCCGTGCTCTCTCAGCCGGTGTGAAGGATCCGAAAGCGATCGGGTTCCGCCGGATCCCGATCAACGACTTGGACGGGCGCCCAAGCCCATTGCCACACGCTGATGCCCGGCGTACGGGAGAACCGGATCTGCCCCCGGGTGCCTTCGACTGCGATGCCCGGCCACGATGCGGCCGTGCGCGCCCGGTCCACTCCGTGCGAACGCAGCACATCGGCGAGGACGGCGACCGTGTCGTAGCCCTCGAAGGCGACGAAGGAGGGTGCTTGGGCCAGCCGCTCGCGCAGGGCCGTCTCGACTCGTACACCGAGCGGGCCGAGGCGCTCGGGCAGGTAGCGCAAGAACGGGATCGCGGCGCCGTCGTCGCCCAGCAACGCCGCCCATTGGGCGAACTCCGGTTGCCCGGCCGGAGCACCGATCACGATCTCGGCCAGGCGCTGGTCGCGGCGGACAGCTTTGACGACCGGCACTGCGGGCTCCGGGTGGCCGACCAGAAGGAGGAGGGCTGTTGCACGATGGTCGACGAGTGCGTCGCACACGGCGGTGGGGGTGAGCGCGCGCATGTCGAGTTCGATGACGGTGCCGCCGCGTGGAGCGAGGTGGTCCCGCAGAATGCGGGTCCCGGATGCCCAGTAGACACTCGGCTCGGCCGCCACGGCGATGCGGCTGTGGCCCGCGCCCAGGAGAAAGTCCGCGTAGATCTGCCAGCCGTGGGACTGTGCCGGGGCGAGGCGCGCGACCCAATCCGTCGGCTGATCGGTGAGCGCGTCGAGAACCGCCGACGAGCAGAGGAACGGCAGGCCGAGGGCGTCGGCCCTGGCGGCAGCGGCGCGGGCGACGACGCTGTGATACTCCCCCGCCATGGCGGCCACGCCCAGGCGGGCCAGTTCGTCCACGGCCGCTGCGGCCCTGTCCGGGTCGGCCGCGCTGTCCCGGACCACCAGCTCAAGTGGCCTTCCGACGATCCCGCCGGCGTCATTGACGTCGCCAACCGCCAGCTCAAGTCCAGCCAGCAAGTGCCGGCCCGCCTCCACCCAGCCGGGCCGAGTCAGCGGAACGAGAGCGCCGATCCGGACGGATGATCCGTCAGTCCGCTCCGCTCCCAGTGGGGATGGTGGCGTATTCATGTGTCGGCGTCTCCCTCTCGCTTTCGGTTGCAAAGCCCTCCGGGAGTGATAACACGCACTGCCGTCACTGCGGCAACTGCATCAACAGCGGTGAGCGCACCAAGATCGACAAGATTCTCTGGCCGGACGAAACGGTATGGGTGCCGGGGGCTGCGGACTACTACCTCGGTACGCGGGGAGGGCTGTCCAGAAGTCCTCGGCGATCCCACGAATGGCCCGCGTGAGCCCGCAGGAAAACGTAGGAAAACGTAGGACAGGCTCAGTCTCCCGAGGGGGGTTGCGCGGGGGCCGGTGCGCTGTCGCTCCACAGGCGCGGGCCGCCGTGGTCGCGCAGGCGGCGCAGGAAGGACAGGACGCCCGCGCTGCCGGTGGCCCACCCCGGTCCCGAAGCGGCCAGGGTGTTGTCGGGGAACAGCGGCCGACGCAGGGTGCCACCGCTGCGGGACAGGATCAGCCCCAACACGTCCTCGGCGGCGCGGTGCAGCTTGCCGTCGCCGGTGACGGCCTCGGCGTCGATGAGCAGTTCACCGACGCCGGCCAGCCCGCAGCACTGGGACACCGGACTCATCCGGGGCGCGAGGTCACGGCAAGCCCAGGCGCACCGCACCCCCAGGTCCGTCAGGCGCGGGTCCCCCTCGTGGCCGCCCGCCTCGATCAGCAGGGTTCCGATCCCGGCGAGTCCGCGGCACCAGGACCCGTAGCGCCGGTGGGCCTCGGGGCGGGCGGCCAGCGCCAGCAGGCGGGGTGTGTGTACGGCGAGTTCGTCCAGTCCCGAGCGGGCGGCCGCGCCGGCGGCCGGGTCCCCGGTGAAGCGGTGGTAGGCGTGCAGGAAGTGGATGACGCCCGCCCTGCCGTGGGCAAAGCCGAACGGGAACGCCGCCTCGGACGCCGCCGCCGAACGCTGCGGCTCCGGACGCTCCCGCCCGCCCTCCGCGGCCAGCAGGGTGCGGACACACTCTCCCGCTGCGGCCAGCCGCGCGCCGGCCTCCTCGTCCCGCCCCGCCGCGTGCGCGCGCCGGGCCAGCGCCAACAGCCCGGTCCCGGCGCCCGCCGCACCGCCGATCTGGTCACCGGTGTCGTCGTACGGGCACAGGCTCGGCGGGGGGACGAACGCCTCGGCTGTGCCGGTCAGTACGGCGGCGTCGAGGAAGAGGTCGACGCCGGTGCGGCCGGTGTACAGCGCGGCGGTCAGCCCCGGCAGGGCGGTGTGGCGGGCGGTGCGACGGGCGAGGCCGGCCACGGCCTGGGGGACGCCCGGCTGTTCCCGGTGGTGCAGCAGTTCCAGGCCCACGCCGGCCGCACCGTCGTAGAGGGTCAGCCCGAAGTGCTGTTGCCCGTGCCGGGGCTGTGGTCCCGCGGGCAGTTCGCCGGCGGCGGTCGTGCAGGTCGCGACGGTGTGCGCGATCAGGTCGTCCAGCAGGCCGCGGGTAACCCTTGGCGGTGACGGGAGTTGGCGCCCGGTGGCCACCGGTGCGGGCTGCCCGCGCCACCGCCGTGCACAGGCGGCACGCCGTAGAGGGTCGGGGTCCACAAGCCCGGCGACGAGTTCGCGTACCGGCCGGTGCGCCGCGTCCGGGAGCACGGCGGCCAGACAAGCGAGGGTGCGGTCCTGGTTGACGGCCTCGTCGCGGTCGACGACCACCGGGTCCATGCCGGTCAGCGCGAAGTGCAGGGACGCGCCGAGCGCGTACAGGTCGTCGGCCGGCCCGGGCGGTTCGCCCGCGCGGTACACCGGCATCGAGTAGCCCGGCGTCGCACCGGCGGGCCGGTCACCGTGCAGCGCGCTGACGCCGAAGTCCACGAGGTAGGCGGTGCCGTCCTCGCCGAGCACCACATTGGACGGCTTGAGATCACTCATCACGACGCCGCGGGCGTGCACGGCGTCGAGCACGGCCAGCAAACGGCGTGCCAACGCGGCGATTTCGCGGTTGTCCGCTGTCGCGTCGCCGACTGCCCCGGAGCCAGCGGGCGCGGGTTCAGCGGGCGCGGGTTCAGCAGGCACGAGTTCAGCAGGCACGGGTTCAGCGGCGGGCGCGTACGGTCCGTGGCCGAGTACATCGCGGCGCAGGTCACGGGGCCCACAGTCGGTGCTGATCAGATACTCGTCGTCGCCGTGCCGGAGATGGTCGCGAACCTGGGGGACGCCTTCGACGCCCGCGAGGGCTCGCAGAACGGCGTGCTCGTGCCGCAGGCGGCCACGGGCATCGACACCGTCGGGGCCCTCGCCGACGTAGGCCCTGGCCTGTTTGACGATCACGCGCTCGCCGGAGGCGGTGTCCACGGCGCGGTAGACGTCGCCGTGCGGGGAACGGGAGATACCCGTGGTGAGCCGGTATCTCCCGCCGATCATGCGGGCAGGACGGCTCACGGGCGGCGTGGCGGCCCGGAACGGGTCGGCGGCCCACGGTGGCTGGCGGTAGCGAGTCCCCGCGCGCCCACGGAAGCGCACCCCGTCGGGGCCGGTCATGACGAGCGCGGCATCGTCGGTGCCCGTGGCCCGGAACGGGCCGTAGCGGTAGTAGACGGGGGCATCGGAGCGGATCTGCCGGTCGCTGAGCACCCGGGGACCCGGCCGGCCGGCCAGGAGATCCGCGAGTTCACCGCCCAGCGCCGTCACCTCCTCCGGTCGCGGATAGACGGTGACCGCCTTCCCGACGAGCGCGGCATCGAGCGCTCCACTGTTCATCAGGCCCAACACCGCGGCGTCGCGGGCGAATTTGGCGTCGCAGACATAGCGCAGCAGCACAGGGACGACCAGGTCCGCGACCCGCGACAGGTCGTCCGCGCGGGCGGACACGTGCAGTTTCCAACCATGGCCGGGGAGCTCACTTGCCCAAGGGTGGGGAGCGAACAGGCAGAGCCACTGATCGTCCGCGACGAGACGCCGCTCGCATCCGACGAGCAGGTTCCCGAGTTGCTCGTCGAGGCTGTGCTCCGGGCCCGTCCGGCCGGACCGGGGCACCGAAGTCTCTCGCCCGCGCGACGCGTGGGAGCCCGTGCGGTGCACGCCAGTGGCGGCCGTCCCGGACCTGTCCTCACCGGCCGAGGCCGGTCCGGCCGCCACTCGCGTCCTCGCCTAGTCGCAGGCGAAGCGGGTCGTCGCCGTCACCCAGGGATCTGCCAGACACGCCTGGAGACCACGGCTGGGGTCTGTCTGTTCCTCGAACGGGATCTCTTCTTCCTCCACGGCCACGTCGAGTGGGCCGGCGTCACGGATCTGCAGTGCCAGAGGGCTCATGGCGGTCCTTTCTGTGCACAGAAGGGGAAGGTTCGGTGGAGAGATTGTCAAGCGCATGCCAGTTTCACCGACGCCGAACGAACCGGCAAGAGGGAGGACCTGAGGTCTCATCCGCATACCCCGGGCCGCGGGATCGCCGGAGGTGGAGCGGGCCGCTCGCAGCGGGGAGGACGAGCCGGGGGAGGACGAGCGTGGGCAGCGTTCCCACCACGGCCTGGTTTCGGTCGTCGCCTGGAGCGCGCCGACCGGTCAGCCCTCCTGACGGAACCGGATGCCCCAGTTCCACCAGGGCTGGGCCGGATCGGCCGATCAGGCAACCCACCGCGCACAGCGGGAACGCAGCGCCTCGGGGGGCGTCCGACGCGCCGCCGATGAAGGCGTGTACGGCGATGGGGTCGGACAGCAGGTCTGCGCGCATGCGTGGCCGCTGACGGGTCTACGGACGCTCCCACCCCCGCCGTCCGAGGAGCAACTGGAGAAGCTCCCCCTCACCCTCACCCTCACCCCTCCCAACGCAGGGCGCGGGCCGGTGGGCACACTCGTAAGCCTCGTCCGGCCACGGTACGGGCCCTCCTCGCGTCCGCCCGGCGGCCTGCTCGGGCGGGGTGCGCTCGGTGTGGCCACCCGTACAGGACGGCCCTGTGCCGGTGCCCTGCCCGTTTCGTACGCTGGTCGCATGCGCATGCGCCCCACGCTGAGCTGGACCCCCGACGCGAGCCCGCCGCCCGGCACCACGGACCTGGGACAGGTCGCCGACGCTTTGAGCAGCGGCGGTGTGCTGGTGCTCAGCGGAGCCGGCCTCTCCACGGAGTCGGGCATCCCCGACTACCGGGGCGAGGGCGGAAGCCTCAGCCGGCACACGCCGATGACCTACCAGGACTTCACCGCCAGCGCCCAGGCCCGGCGCCGGTACTGGGCGCGCAGTCACCTCGGCCGGCGCACCTTCGGCCGCGCCCGGCCCAACGCGGGACACCGGGCCGTGGCCGCGTTCGGGCGGCACGGCCTGCTCAGCGGTGTGATCACCCAGAACGTCGACAGACTGCACCAGGCCGCGGGCAGCGACAGCGTGGTGGAACTCCACGGAAGCCTGGACCAGGTCGTCTGCCTCTCCTGCGGCGACATCAGCCCGCGCCACGAGCTCGCCCGGCGGCTGGAGGAGGCCAACGCGGGTTTCGCGCCGGTGGCCGCCGCCATCAACCCCGACGGCGACGCCGACCTCACCGACGAACAGGTCGGGGACTTCCACGTGATGCCCTGCACCGTCTGCGGCGGCATCCTCAAACCGGACGTGGTGTTCTTCGGTGAAACCGTTCCGCCCCAGCGGGTCGCGCACTGCCGCGCACTGGTGGACGGGGCGACCTCCCTGCTGGTCCTGGGCTCTTCGCTCACCGTGATGTCCGGACTGCGTTTCGTACGCCAGGCCGCCCGGGCCGGGACCCCGGTGGTGATCGTCAACCGGGACCCCACCCGGGGCGACCAGCACGCCGTCACCCGGGTCGCGCTCCCCCTGGGAACGGCCCTCACCACCGTCGCCGAGCACCTGGGCATCCCCGTGGACGACCCGGCGACGGTCTGACCGAGGGCAAGCACCGCTGAAGCCCTGCGCCGCCCGGCCGACACCCGGCGCACCGGTGGCCGGCCCCCGCGCCTCAGGGGGTGTACACGGCGTCGCTTCCGTACAGCTGCCGGGTGAAGGTGGAAACATAGGTGTGCCGGTCGGAGGCGTCCAGGTTGTACGTCAAGTAGACGCCGTAGCCCTCGCTGACGGTCCGCCTGGCCAGGCTCGCCGCAGTGGTCGAGGACGTCGATCCGAAGTCGATGGCCGCCGGTGACAGGTTGGCCTTCGGCAGGGCGATTCCGGGCACACCCCAGGTGCCGTAGTACGGGTTCCAGGCGTAGTTGAACTTCGACGAGATGTTCACGCCGCCGTAGGACAGTCTCGTCGCCGACGGGCCGATGTTGTAGAGCGAGATCAGCTTGTTCGGCATGTTGTCGCGCAGCGCGGAGACCAGGTGGACGAACGAGCTGTCATTGGGCTGGCCGGTGCCGTTCCTGCCGTACTCGGCGTACTCGTCGTCGAAGTCGATGCCGTCGAGGCCGTACCTGCTGACGGCGTCGGACAGCTGCTTGGCGAACGCCGAAGCGGCTGCCCTGGAAGGCAAGTTCGCGAACCCGGCGCCCTGGTGGTTGCCGAGCACCGACAGCATGACCTTGATGCCCTTCGCCTGCAGCGGGCGGATCTGGGTCGCCGCGTTGTCGAGGACGCGCTGCACATTGGGGTTGAAGTACAGGTACGCCGACTTCTTGGCGGTGTCGTAGTTGATGTTGGCGGCGAACACCACGGCGATGTCGAAGACGTTGCCACCGCCGTTGGCCAGGCTGTACTTGCCGACGTTGAGCATGCTGTTGCTGTTCACCTCGATGTAGGCCACCGAGGTCGGCCCCTGCTTCTTCGCCGCGGGTTCCCCCGCCGCAGAGGTGGTCGCCGTCGCGCCGACCGCGAGTGCCGCGGCGGCCAGGAGTGCGAGTGCCGTCGTCCGTGCTGTGCTCCGGCCTGATGTGCGCATTGCCGATCAGCCTCCCGTCGCATGGCTTGTGCGGTTTCTCCACCAGCGGCAGGCGCGGTCCACGCCTGCCGCGCGGAAGCGGACGGCTGGTGTCGTACGAGCCGCCCGCTCCGGCCGGACCGGAGCCTGCCATACCGCGGGGCGCCTGGATAGGGTGCCTCGGGCACGCGATGCCGCACCTCCGCTCCCACCACGCGGTCTCCCTCGTCGAGCGCTCCCGACGCGAAGCGCCGGGGCCGAGGGCATGGCGCCTCCGAAGGACCCTCCCGGGCACTCTGACCCATGGCCGCCGCGTGTTCGCACGTTTTACCGAGACGCTCCTGCCGGTCGGCCTGTTCGGCCCGTACCCTGCGGGATGGGGCTTGGGTGCCGCCAGCGGTCCCCGCCAGAGCTAGTTGGAACCCTCCAATCCCGGCTGGACATCGTTGTGCCGGTCATGATCACCGGGTTCACCCGCACGGCCGCAGACTTGCAGGACGAGGTGGCCGACGCGGCCGCCGCGTCCTTGTCCGTGACGACACCTGGGACACCACACCGTGAGCGAACGCGTCATTGCGCCCAAGAGCCGGGGCTTCCTGTTCCTCGACTCCCATCCCGGCGGTTGCCGACAGCTGGTGGACGAGATGTGGGAGGCCGTCCCCGCCCCGGTCACCACCGAGGGCGAAGGACCGGTGGCTCTGGTCATCGGCTCGTCCGCCGGGTACGGCCTGGCCGCTACGATCGCGGGCCTGGCCCGTGTCGGCATCCGCGGCATCGGCGTGTGCTTCGAGAAGGCGCCCGCCCGCCGCACCGGCACGGCCGGCTGGTATCGCACCGCCGCCACCGCCCGGCTCGCCCAACAGCACGGGCGGGACATGGTCTTCCTCAACGGCGATGCGTTCAGCGACGCGATGAAGGAGCAGGTCGCCGACCTCCTCGCCGAGCGGTTCGGCGGACGGCTCGACTTCCTGATCTACTCGGTGGCCGCGCCTCGCCGCACCGACCCGGACACCGGCGACGTGTACGCCTCGGTCCTCAAGCCGATCGGCTCGCCGAACACCACCAAGACCCTCGTCTTCGACGAGTACGGCGCCCCGGAGGTCAAAGAGGTCACCACCGAGCCGTCCGAAGGCGACGACATCGAGCAGACCGTGGCGGTGATGGGCGGCACCGACTGGGAACGGTGGATCACGTTCCTGGCCGACCGGTCCCTGCTCGCCGACGGCTTCACCACCGCCGCCCTGTCCTACATCGGCTCGCCACTCACCGCGGCGATCTACCGGCAGGGCACCATCGGCGCCGCGAAGGCCCATCTCGAAGCCACCGCACGCACGTTGGACGAGCGCCTCGGCAAGACCTTGGGCGGCCGGGCCGTGACGTCGGTCAACGCCGCTGCCGTCACCCAGTCCTCCACCGCCATCCCCGGCATCGCCCTGTACGTCGGGCTGCTGCGCGGCGTCCTCGGCGACGCCATGGTGGCCCCGATCGGTCAACTGGTGGAGCTGTGGGACCAGCTGACCGGCGCCCGCCCCCTCGACCTCGACGACGAGGGCCGGATCCGCCTCGACACCTGGGAACTCCACCCCGCCGTGCAGAACACCGTCGCCGAACGCTGGTCCACCGCCAGCAGCGACACCATCACCGAACTCGCCGATCTCGACTGGTTCAGCGACGAAGTCCGCCGCCTCTACGGCTTCTCCGTCCCCGGCGTCGACTACACCGCCGCCGTCGAAACCGATGTCCCCTGGCCCACTCCCACCGTCTGACCCGCGCCACGAATGGCGCCGAACGCGTCGGTAAAGTCGCCGGGTGGAGTCGAGGAGGTCGAACGGGCGCCCGTTGCACGGCGCCGGAGTGCGTCCTGACTACCTGGGCGGGCGGCGTCTTGAACGCGTGGGCGTGTCCTGGCACCTGTACGGTACGGAGCCGCCGTCCGGCCCGTTGGACGTGTGGCTGATCGACAGCGCAGAGGTCTCCACCCATGTGACGACCGGGTCGGACTGGTGCCTGACCGTGGAACCGTCGCCCCCCTACGAGGGGTACGGGATGGCGGAGATGGGCCGCGTCGAGGTGGCGCCGATCAACGGCGAGACCCGGTTCGCGGACCACCTCGGCGAGACGGTCCTGGCGGTACGCGAAGAAGCGGACCCGGACACCGGTCGGCTCGCGCTGGAGATCACCTTCGGCTCCGGCCGCGTCCGGTGCGACGCCTGGGCCGGGGATCTCCGCCTGTCCGGCAAGTGATCGGCGCGCCAGTACCCGCGGAACCGTGTGAGGTTCTCGCCGTGGCTGGTGTGATCAAGGCTTCCCAGCCGTCCTGGACAGCCCCGTTCCCGCTCGGCCCGCGGTGTTTCGGCAAGTTGGTGACGATGCTACGGCGTGAAGGGGCGGACGCTTCCGCCGAGGCGGCCGGAGGAGTCTGCCGGCTGGAGGACCGGGTGCCGCTGGTCGCGGCGTACTGAGGCGAGTTGGCGCAGCGTCACGTCGATGTGCCCCGCCGTTCGGCGTCTCGAAGTCCGCGGCCGACCACATCATCAACCACCTCGGCCGGCCGGCGGTCCGCAAGGGCACCGTGCACATCGCGGACGGCACCCTGGTGCCCACCCGCGGCCACACCGCGGCCGAACGAACTACCGCTACCCACGACCCTGGGAGGAGTCCGGGTGCCAAGGCCGCCGTCGGAAGAAAATGACCATCGCCGACGGCGGCTGGTGGGGTGCGACCTTGCCGTCCTCAGGACGTCCGGTTATGGCCGGTCGAAGGTCTCGCAGTTCAAGGAATTGCGGGTGTCTTCGAGGCAGATGTACACGTAGTCGGCCCCGCCGACCGTGTCCGCGGGGACGGTTACGGAGATGTCGACCGACTTGCCGCACACCGGCTTGGTGGTGCGTTCGCTCAGCCGGGTGTAGTTGGGGCCGCCGTCGGAACGGTACGCCGCGATGTAGGTCTTGCGGCAGCTCGATGCGCTGACCGACTTCTGCTCCCCGGTGAGCTGGACGGACCTGTTGTACCAGGTCAGAGTCCCCTTGGTGTAGGTCTGCCCGTAGGAGACCGCGTACTTGCTCGGTGGGGAGGAAGCCGCGTTCGCGTGGCCTGCGGGCAACAGGGTCAGGGCTGCGGCTGCCAGTCCCATGGAGACACACCTTTTCGCGGCCAGGGCCATTGAATCCTCCGTGAAGTCGTCAGTGGGGCGAGTATCGGAGCTTTCGGGGGTGAGTCTGGCACGGCAGGTCGCGGCTTCGGACGATCGCAGCCCGCTGGGCTTCGTCGAGTCGGCCCTCGTAGCCGTGCCACCCCCTCAATGCCGTACGTGCCCGTTTGGCCCGCTCCGTCCGCTCGGCCGCCAGTCAGCAGCGTCGCGGCAGTTGGGCCAAGTAGGCCACGTCAGTCTCCGTCGGAGCGGGAGAGCGCTTCGGTGATCAGGCGGGTGGCGAAGTCACGGTCGTCGGTGATGCGGTTGATGTGCTCCGCGAGCAGAAAGGCGGTGACTTCCAGGGCAGTCATCTCCTGCTCAGTCCAGTCTCCGTACTGTTGGCGCCACAGGCTGGGGCTCAGGCCGGTGCCCGCGGCGATGACCAGGCCGGCCATGGTGGGAACGGCCTCGGGGCGGACACTCCTGGGCATCATCCGCATCGCGGCCACAAGGTTGGGCACCACGTATTCGATGACTTCCTTGCCGTGCTCCTCGTGGGCCTTCCGCAGCCACGTCATGAACATGTAGATGAGCGTGCAGGCGCCGTCCAGTAAGTCATTGGCTCCCTTCGAACCCAGTGATGCGATGAACTGGTCGATCAGCGCCTCTTGTTCGGCGTCGGTCCCGGTCTTGCCGCTATAGATCTGCTTGAGCCGAGAGTCGATGATCATCAGAGCCGCGCTCACATCGCCGGCAGGAGCATGCTGGGGACCATAACGCGATACCAACGGGTTCCTCCTCGGGCGGCCGCGATGGGCAGGGCGGCGTATTCGTACCGTAGAGGACCGAGGAGGCGGGGGTCCGGCAATCCCGTGAAGAGCCTGCGGCGGCCCCCTCGCCCACGGGGCTTCAGCCTGCCCACGACCTGCTCACCTGGCATCACTGCAGCACAATGTCCACGTAGTCGATTTCGGTGAACTCCACGAACAGGCCTTGCGCACGACGGCCGTGGTCGGTACAGCCCACCGCGACCACCTCCAGGGGAGGCATGACGAGCCTTTCGCCGCCGCTCAGTTGGGCGATCCTGCGGCGGTATTCGGTGAACTGGTCGATCCTGCACTGCAATTCGATGTCAATGCGGTCGATATCAACTGGAGCCTGACGCCAATGGGTTGGGCATCTCAAGGCGCGCGCCGCCAGGCCTGTGGCGGTCCCGGCTCAGGGGTGCTCGACCGTCTGCCCCCTCGGGTACCCGGCAGCAGCCGGCCGTGACCTCGATGCCGATGCTCGGGCCCGGCGGGTCGGTGACGGTGCCGCGCGCGGCGGCACCGTCCGGGAGCGCCACGCTACCGGGGAGCAGTGACGTCTCCGTACCTGCCGACCACGACCAGCGCCTGGTTCTTCAGCGCGGTCGTGCCCGGGGCCCAGTAGTGGCTGTGCCCCTGCGAACTCTTGAAATGCTCCGGGCCGTTGTTCTCGGCGCGGGTGTTCATCTGGTTCGCCCCGAAGACGTCGTCGCTGGGGATGATGAAGGTTCCGCCGCCGATTCTCCACTGGCTGCCACCGAGACCATAACGGCCGACGTCGGGCACCTTGTCACCGTCGGCCTCCTCGTTCCACACATGCCCCTTCGGTACGTCCATCTGCCCGGCCGAACCGACCTTGACCCCCGGGCTTCCGGCGAAAATCACGTCGTCGGCGTTGAGATCGCCCTTCTGTGCCGCGGCCCCGATGAGAGTGCTGCCGTACGAGTGACCGATGGCCGTCCGGTGCGGTTCCCCGGGGCCGTTGTGGGAGGCGTCGAGGCCGTCCATGAAACGGCGGTAGGCCGGGGCGCCGTCGTAGGCGTAGTGCTCGAAGGGGGCGTCCTTGACGGGGTCATGGGGAGCGTCGTAGCCCAGCCAGGTGATGGTCGACACGGAGGCGCCCGGGGACGCCTGGTGGGTCTGGCGCCAAAGGTCGTTCATCTCGTGGATTTTGCCCGCGATGTTGGCCAGGTCGGACCCCGTGCCCGGCACGTACACAGCCTGGTGCTGCGCCGTGTCCGGGTTCCCGGTCGCGACGATGGCGCGGCCGCGCCCGTCGGGGCTGAAGCCGAGCAGGTACGCCTCGGGCAGCCCTCCGGTGCCGGTGATGTCGAAACGGTTCTGGATGGATTCCATGCCTTTGAGGGAGGCGGTGAGGTGGCGGTAGTCGTCGCCGTACTTCCGGTCCCAGTTCGACCACGCGTCGGTATGGGTCTTGGCGGCCCCGGCGCGGGTCATCACATAGGTCCACTCGTTGGCGGGCGGTTTCGGGATCGCGTCCAGCCTGATCCGGTACTCGGCCTGCTTCTCGTCGAACACCATCCGGTTGGCCTCGTCCCTGACCTCGGCGGGCAGACCGTCGAGCCTGCCCACGAGGTCGGGGCTGAGGGAGAGGTACGCCTCCTGTTCCTGGGGGGTGAGACCCTTCCACCAGTCGGCGTTCTGCGCGGGAGTGGCGTCCTTCGGGGGTCCGCCGATGGAGTCCAGGTATCGCTGGCCGGCCTCCCGTACGCCTCCCATGTCCGACTGGGCGTCGGCGAGGTCGTGGGCAGAGACGGTGAGGTCGTCGTCGGCCTTCAGCGCCCGTATTCTCGGCGCCCACTTGGCGTCCGCCTCCGCCGCCTCTCTGAGGGCGGCGGCGATACGGTCCGCGAGGGCGACCGCCTCGGCGCGGTGGGGGTTGGGATCGGGGCCCAGGCGGGCGACGGCGGACTGGGCGCCGGGGGCCTGCGGCGCCGCGCCCGCGGCGACAGTGCCGCCGGGGGGCGGCAACTCGACGCTGTTGCGCGACTGCCCGGCCGGGTAGGTGACGCTGCCGTCGGCGCCGACCGTGAACCTGAACGTCTCCGCGTCGCCGAGCGCGGACAGGAGCTTGCCGCGGGCCACGTCCATGTCGTGGACGAACCCGTTCAGCGCGGCGCTCACCAGCCCGCACTCGATCTGCGTGTAGTGGAAGTTGGCCGACAGCTGCTTCAGCTCCGCGAGTGCGGCGTCCCGGGCCACCCCGCTGAGAGAACCGCGTATGCCGGCTGCGACGACGTTGTCGATGTGATCCTTGGCCGCGGCGGCCATGTTGCTGCTCGCGCGGTAACCGTCAGCCGCCTGTGCGAATTCGGACGGCTTCAGTGCCTTGAGCGTCGCGAGATCCACGGCAGCCCGTCACCGCCCCGGGCTCTGGCCACCGACAGCGGGTGTGTCGGCGTACCGGCTGTCGATGGCACCGAACGCGTCCCTCACGGCGTCGTCGGTCAGGAGGAGGTCGTGCCCGGCTCTCTCCAGCGCCTCCTTGACACTGCCGCAGCGCTCATCGACGCTCGTGAGGTACCGGGACCAGGAGTCGTACACGTCCTTCTGGGCCCCCGCGGTCAGGCATCCCGCGGCGTCGGCGCCCTGCTGCCCGTCGGCCAGCTGGGTCAGGGCCTTGCCCAGCCCTTCCTTCAGCCCTCCGACGCCCTCACCCGCCTTGTTCCACACCTGCTGGGTGGACTGCAGGCCCCCGGTGACACTGCTTGTCGCCGGAGCGGTCCCGTCACCGGACGGGTAATGGTTGAGCCGCGTCTGCGACCCGTGCCGCTGGGCGGCGTCCTGCTTCAGCTGTTCCCACTCGTCCCACGCCATGCGTGGTCTCCTCCCCCGTGACCCCCGGACGTGCCCCGGGGTGTGTGGTCCCGCTGTGCCGCGCCCCATGAGAGGGCCGCCGCGGACCGTACGGACGGGAGCCCCACCCACCCTGGTGCCCTCACCGAGTGGCCCGATGTCTCCGCACCTGGCCGCAGCGTGGCCCACCCTGGCACACCGCTTGAGACCGGCGCGGCTCAAATTGATCGCCCCGGACGGAGTCCCTCCGCACCGTCCGGGCAGCTCGGACCCTGTGGTGCCATGGAGGCGAATGACGCTTTGTGGTACGGAAATTGGCCTGATGGGCCTCCAGGGAAGCCAGGGTCTCCCATATGGCCCCCTCCACAGGCCCCCGGAGCAGCTCCTCTCTGCGGACGCTTCCGCGAGCGAGTGGAGTGGGAGGGGAGCTGGTCATGCCCCTGTGTGCGACAGGGGCGCGGGTGGCACAGCCGTCCCGCGGTGCTTGAGGTTGACGGCCGAAGCCTTGGCCAGTGCCACGGGGTTCAAGAAACGCAGCGGCCCGATCAGGCGGGATGCGAACCGATGCATGTGCCGCGCCACCGACTCGTCGCGCGCTGCCGCCGAATACATCAGCCGCTCCATGGGATTGAACGGACGGGCCTTGGCGAAGTCGGCGGCCAGGTACTGGTGACCGCCCAGCCGGCGCCGGTGTCTGCGGGCGTACACCACGAGCGACCTGTCGAGGTCGCCCCGACCGGTTGCGGCCGAGGCGACCGCCTCTGCCAGCCATTGCGCGGACTGCAGAGCCCACCCGCATCCCACGCCCCACAGGGGATCGCCGGTCAGGGCGGCGTCGCCGATGAGCGCAACGCCCGGTGCGGTCGGCTTGCGGCTGTGCAGCGGGTAGTTGACAGTGCCGGTGATCTTCGTGATGCGCTCGGCGGAGTCGAAGGGCGGGGCGTCGGGCAGGGCGCGGACGAATTCGGAGAAACTGCCCTCCAGGTCTTCCCGGAAGGCCGGCAGGTGTTTCTTGTGCGGGAGCACCGCGACGACCGTCACCCCGTCGTCGTTCGGAAACGCGTACGCCATGTCGGGTTCGAGGAACCAGGCGTGACTGATCCCGCCGTGCAGCGGAAGATCGCGGAAGTGCGCGAGATAGCCGAACCGCGCGTTCTCGTACCGCCGGGCAGGCACCCCGGCGAACTTCGCCACGGCCGAGTCCTTGCCATCGGCGCCGACCACCAGGCGGGCCCGGATCTCACGCTCGCCCTGTGGAGTCGACGCGCGCACCCCCACGGTTCGCCCGGCTTCCCGGACCAGCCCGGTCACGTGATGACCGAGGAGCAGATCGACGCCAGGGGTCTCCGCCGCATGGGACCTGATCAACGGATCGAGGGTGCTGCGCCGAATGTTGTACGCGTACGGCAGCTCGGGGCCCGCCGGCGCGGCCCTCGGCTCGATCCACCCCCAGCGGGTGTACCAGCGGGCGTAGTTGCGGACGGCTCCGGCCTCCTCAAGAACGGGGATGAGGCCGAGTTCGTCCAGCACCGGGTAGGCGTTGGCCGTGAGGGAGTGGGTGCAGAGCGTCTTGTACGCTTCGGGGTCCGAGCGGCGTTCCAGCAGTGCGACGCGGACTCCGCGTCGAGCGAGCAGGACCGCCGCGGCGCTGCCGGCGAGGCTGGCTCCGCTGATGACGACGTCGTAGTCGTATCCCGCGCTCTGAGGCTTGGTCATGCGCTGATCGCTCCGTTCGGAGTGTGTGGTGCCGATCGTGGAGTGGTGCAGTGCCACTGCTGTCAGGTGCATGAACGGTGGTCAAGAGTCCAGACTGTGCGGCCCCCCTCGTGCCACCGCCCGACCAGGACCCTCACCATGTCCGCCGAGACCGTAGAGCTACTCGGCCTGGATCGCGTCTGCCGGGACCTCGAAGACGATCTCCAGCCCGTCGCGCTCGTTCCCCTGCTCGCCGACTCGCGTGAAACCGAAGCCCGCGATCGTGGCCAGGGAGGCGTTGTTGTCGGATCTGATGGTGGCTCGCACGGTCCTGACACCGGGTTCGGCCGCGGCCCTGACGAGCAGCGCCCTCAGCATGGCGCGGGCATAGCCCTGGCGGCGGTACCCGGGCACGACGGTGTAGCCGACCTCGACCATGCCGGCCTCGTCCGGCGGCCCGTGGAACCCGGCGTCGCCGACGACCACCCCGTCCGGCTCGGACACGGCGGCGCGTGCGATCCAGGGCGCGGCAGAGGGGTCCTTGGCGAGCTGGTCAGCGCGATGGCCGAAGATCCCGCGGGCCCGGTCGCAGACGAAGTGTTCGTCAAGGGCGACCCCGGCCTCGGCGCTGCCGCCGGCGAGGTCACCGTCGGCAAGCGCCCGCAGCGCCTTTGCGCTGAGCTCGACGAGGCGGACGCGTTTGGGGGTGGCGAGAGGTTCGATATTCATCGCGGCGATGCTCGCCCAGCACCGAAGGACTGTCCACCGCTTTTCGGCCTCGGCGGACAGGGTGATCGTCCCGGTCGGGCCGTGACAAGAAGGACCGTACGGACGCCGCGATACCTACGCCGAGACCCGCCCCGCGATCGCCCCACTCGCCTACGGGTCCCCGAGTTGACGACAGCGAGGCCCTGCGCGCCGCGGCCCCCACGAGCAGGCACGGCGACCACCCGCCCGACGGCACCGGATCGTCCCGTACCGAGTGCGACTCGCGCCCGCACACCCACGCCACCCCTGTCGCGGACCCGGACCCTGCAACTCCTGCTCCCACAGGGCCTTGCAGAGCCGGTCCAGTCCTGGCGCAGATGACGCCGGCAGGTACCGTACGGAAGGCCCGGACGACGGGCGGCGGCCTCCTGGGCGGGCGCGCCGGAGAAGTAGGCGGCCGTCAGGGCCTCACGGGCACGCACTCCGCGCGGGTCACGGGCCAGGTCGTCGACCGCCCGGCGCAGCAGAGCCCGCAGATCCTCGACAGGGTCCGCGAAGGCCCACCGCCAGGCGGGTGCGCAGCAGAGTACAGGCGGCGAAGGTGTCGGGGTATCGCGCCAGGGCGGCAGGGCCTCGCGCGCGGTTTGGTCCAACGCGGTGCGCGAGAAGCCGGAGGGCGCCCGGCGACCACGCGCGCTGAAACCACCCCGCCCCGCGCTACGCGCCAAGCGAAAGATCTCACCGCTCGGCTGTCTTCACCCCACAGTGGTGACCATGCTGAACCGAGTAGCCGTCCTGTCCGATATTCACGGAGTCCTGCCGGCCCTGGAGGCAGTACTCGCCGAACCAGACGTCAGCACCGCCGATCACATCGTGCTCACCGGCGACATCACCGCCGGCCCGCAACCGACCCAGGTGCTCGACCTGCTGACCGGCCTCGGCCACCGCGTCAGCTGGATCAGCGGCAACGCCGACCGCGAGCTCCTTGAATACCGCCTGGGGCAACGCGACACGATCTCGGACCCGATCGCCCCGTGGGCAGCCGCACAGCTCCGCCAGGACCATCTCGACCTTCTCAGCTCTTTGCCGCGATCACTCTCCCTGTCCGTAAGCGGCCTGGGAAAGGTGCTGTTCTGCCATGCCACCCCACGTGACGACGAGGAGGTCGTCCTGGTCGACTCCCGCCTCGACCGCTGGAAAGAAGTCTTCACCGGGCTCGATACCGACATCCGCACGGTGGTCTGCGGCCACACCCACATGCCGTTCGTCCGCCTCGCCCACGGCCGACTTGTCGTCAACCCGGGCAGCATCGGGATGCCCTACGGACGAACCGGAGCACACTGGGCCCTCCTGGGCCCGGGCGTCGAACTCCGCACCACGAACTTCGACACCGAGGCCGCCGTCACTCAGCTCGTCCAGGACTCCTCCTATCCCGAAATCGCCGAGTGGGCCGACTACTTCCTGCACGCTCGCGCCACCGACACCGACGCCCTCACAACCTTCGCCCCACGGGACGGACGCGACCACAGCCCGTGACACCCGCCTCCTTCGACAACGGCAGGTATCCGAACACCGACTTCATGAACAACAGCGCCCACCCTCCCAAGGGCCACCATCACCCTCCCGAGGTCCAACCGAGGTGTTGTCACGGCCAGTTGCGATGCACTCCGCGAAAGCACACCCGCTTGCGGCTGCGCGTCCACTCGCCCAACGGCAGCCGTGAGGCAGCGGACATTGCGCGATGATCCAAGCGCCGGAACGGCCGCCGCCGGTGGCAACGGCCAGCAGGTGACGGTGTCGACCCGCTGGTCCGACCAGATCAGGATCTGCGGCCGCAACCAGGCCGACGAACAGTCATGCACCGGCTGGATCGCCACCCCCAACGCCTGGACTCCGCTGCCCGGTTGGTGGTGGAAGGGCGAGCTGGTGATCCAGGGCTACCAGCAGGAGAACGGGGAGTACCGCGTCGGCTACTGCGACGTGCCGCCCTCGCAGTCCGATGACTGGACGAAGTGCAACCTCTACGGCACACTCTGACGGCTTTCCTGAAGGACTCTGCCGATTCGGGCCGCTGAACCGCCCATCCGGGACCGCGCCGCCCTCTGTCCAGGCCGCCGTGTGAAGGCAACCCGTCACGGGCTGAGCGGCGGGCAGGACAGACCGGAGCCGCTGACGGCCACAGCACCAAGCAGCCACCCGACCGTAACGGTCGGGTGGCTGCGCCGCGCGTGCACCCGGTAGGGACAGCAGCGGCGACAGGTGCGCCGGCTGCGCCGGAATCCGGATCCGGATCCGGATCCGGATCCGGATCCGGTGACGGACCGCACCTGGACGGCGCCTGCCGGGCCGGGCGCGAGGCGTCGGCGCCGGGCAAGTGCGGGCTGTCTGCGGTCTCGACGCCGCAGGCACCCCGCGATCGCTACTGCGCGATCGAGGTGACGGTGGTCCGGACGGGCGGGCAGGTCGTGGGGCGTGACGAATCCACTCCTCGGCCACGGCCGACGGGCGGTCCGCAGGCGCTTGTTCGTGTCCGGCACGATGGGCTCGGCCGGCGGTGGCGGGTCAGGCGGCGTAGCCGAGGCTCAGGGTGGCCACGATGGGCGCGAGGTACAGGACGGGGAAGGCGACGGTCTTGTAGGAGCGTGCCCGCAGCACGGTGACGACCGCGCCCAGGAAGTACAGCACCAGGGCGACCCCTGCCGCGATACCGATCGCCGGGACCGCCAGGCCGACCAGCAGGCCCACCGCGCCGGCCGCTTTGGCCACCCCCAGCAGGGTCCACCAGGCACGCGGGACGCCGTACTCGATCAGCGGCTGCGTCACGAAGTCAGCCCGGCGCAGGAGAGAGAATCCCGAGAAGCCGACCCAGGCCGAGGTGAGAACGGCGACGATGATGTATGCCAGGGACATCGGATACTCCTATGAGGGTTGCTTCAGCGGACGATCTGGAGCGAAGGCCACGCATCGCTGCGCGACCCCCACACCTCGCTGAACCGCGGCAACGCCCATGTGTGACACCGTCGGCATGGAAATCTGAAAGATGTTCGGCCTGTACCGCCGAAGCGACGACCGCGACTGAACCGCCCCGCCCCGCTCCACCTCAGCCGCTGGAGCTGGGACTGGCGAGACACCGCAATGCGGCGCCGACCGTCTCCGCGACGATGCTCTGTGGGTTGGCGTAGACGTGGGCAGCTGCGGACAGAACGACAACGCCGGTACCCTCGGGAGGACGCAAAAGGACCGGGTCACACCAGCCTGACCAAGGTTCACACCTCGACGGCCCAGTGCTCCACCAGCACGTCACCGCCTGTGTGAGGACACGGTCAGGCGGGCTGCCACAGCTCGATCCGGTTGCCCTCGGGATCGGTGACCCAGCCGAATCGACCGACACCTGCCATGTCCTGCGTCTCCTTGGCCACGTCCGCTCCCTTGGCGCGCAATTGCGCGAGCATCGCATCCAGGTCGCGGACCCGGAAGTTGAGCATGCTCTGCTGGGTGCGGGAGCCGAAGTAGTCGGTCGCGGACTCGAACGTCGCGAACACCGTCGGCCCGGCTCCCTGATGCCACAGGCCGTTCTCCTCGGCGTCCAGTCCCAGGCAATCGCGATACCACGCACCCAGGGCCGCCGGGTCGGCAGCCCGCAGGAAATATCCACCGATTCCAAGCACACGTTCCATGCCGCCATCTTGCCAGGACGGCAACCAGCGCCACGCTGCGCCGCACCTCGTCGAAACGCGGCTCGATTCGTTGACGAACCCTGTAGCCCCCCGAAAGGGGGCCGCCCTGGTCCGGCGGACGGGCCAGCACGCCGCACGTGCGGCCCCTGCCCAGTGATCCCCACGCGCGGCTACGATGCGCGGGATTTTTGGATCTGACACAGCACCCCAAGGCACATATGACGGGGCGCAAGGGAATGGGGCGGGGGGACCCTGCCCCGCCCCATTCCCGCGGACCAACCGGTTACGAACCGGTGATGTCCAGCGCCCCGGACACCCGGAGGGACGGTCCCTGGCCGTCAGCGGGGGCGGCCGTAAGGGACCAGGTGTAGCCACCGGCGACAGCGGTACCGTCCGCGACGGCGCCGTTCCAGGACACCGGTACGGTGCCGCGCGTCGCAGCGCCGGTCCAGGTACGCACGACGGTGCCGGTGTCCCGGCTGCGCAGGGTCAGCTTCCAGGAGGCGGCGGGCTTGGACAGCCACCAGTGGGCCTGCCAGACAGCCTCGTCGCCGGGCCGGAAGGCCGCCGGAACGGAACTGTCGGCGACCGCCAGCGCCGAGACGGCACGCTGCACCGCGGTGACATGGACGGTGTCGTCCCTGTCGACGAAGGCGATCTTGCCCGCGTGCCGGTCGACCGTCCAGGTCACACCGCGGCTGTCGTCCGTCACCGCGTCCTTGACACCGCTGACGGCGCCCAGGCCGGCGGTGGTGCCGTCTTCGTTCAGCCCGGTGAGGCGGACGGTGTCGCCGCCCGCCACGCGCTGGGCGAGGAACCCGTCGCCGAGCAGCACGTCATGGGCCGGTGCGGGGTACGCGACGTCGGCCGCCGCGTCGTACACCCCCGCCCGGTCCTGGCCGGTGCAGCTCCAGTAGACGAGCCTGCCGTTGGACTGCAGTTCGTCGGGGACGCAGCCCGACTGGAGGGCGATGGCACCGCGCTGCTCGCCGGTCCGCAGATCGGTGGCGATCAGCGTGCCGGAGCTGTTCGGCTGCGCGGTCCAGAGCGTGGAGTGGTCCAGGGAGGCGGCCGCCTGCGCGGGCTGTTCCTGGACGATCCTGTCGCGGGCGGTGTCGACGACGTAGTTCTTGCCGTCGGCGCCGGGCGCCCGGTAGAGCAGGAACTCGGGCGAGACGTCCACGATACGGCCGCCCGCGGCGGGCAGCGGCAGACGGTCCCCGGACTTGGCGGGGTCGTCTCCGGTCACCAGGACGTCCTTGCCGGTGTCCGGATCGGCGACCAGCCGGGCCAGGCCCTCGTCGCCGCCGTCGGCGAACCGTCCCGGCGCGGCGGAGTCGAATACGGGCAGATCCGTTGCGGCGACCGGGTCGAGGCCGGTGCCGACGTCCTTGCCGTACAGCCGCACCGAGTCCGGCAGCGCGTCGGCGAACCGGACGGTTCCCCGGTCCAGGCCGAGCGCCCGCACCGAGCCGTCCGCCTTCTTGACCGGCTTCAGCACGCGCAGCGGCACATCGAAGACGAGTCCGCTGCCGTCCACGGTGAACAGATGGATGGCGCGGGCGCCGTCCACGGTCCGGCCGAGAGCGGTCAGCATGCTGTCGGACCGTTCCAGGCCCTGTTCGAACTCCGTGAGCAGCACCCGGGAAGTCTCCGCGCCGTCGATCGGCGTCAGTTTCAGGGCACTCTTGCGCCCCTCCGTCCACAGGACGTTCCGGCCCACGACGTACGCGGTGACCTCACTGTCATCGGACTTCAACGCCAGCTCCACGACCTTGGGCGCGTCGCCGGGCCGCTCGCGCGACAGCACCCGCACCCCCTGCCCGCCCTGACGCGTGAACCAGGTGACCACGTCGCGGGTGATGCGGAAGCTGCTCGCCTCGCCCGTGACCGGCAGCGCGCTGACAGCGCCGGAGATGCCGTTGAGGATGCCGTAACCGTAGGTCGAGCCGATGCGGTAACGGATGACGAGCGAGGTGGACTCACCGCCGAACAGCACCGGCTCGGCCTCTGCGACGGCCCCCGCCGGCAGCCGTACCGCGATGTCGTACGGCGTGCTCGTGCCGCTGGGCCGCAGCACCCGCAGGTCGTATCCGCCGTCCTCCGTCACCCGGGTGGCGAGGACGAAGCCCCCGGAGATCCGCGGATGGGTGTAGCCCTGCGGCAGGGTCAGGTCCGTCTTCGTGTTCTTCTCGACGTTGACCAGCGTGACGGTGGTGGCGTCGCCCACCGTGGTGGCGTACGCGGCTCGGTCGTACTCGTCGTGCTGCGTGAGGATTGCTTCCCGGTCCACGCCGTCCAGCGCCGTCACCGGGACGGTCCGGCGGTTGTAGGTATTGGTCCACAGATAGCTCGCGGCGCCCTCCTCCTGGTGCAGCACCCCGTTGTTGCTGGTGGAGAGCAGCGTGTCGGCGAGGTCTGCGTAGGCGTCGGGCGCCGGTATGAGGACCCCGGCGGAGTCGGCCGCCTGAGCGGTCACCGGCGCGGCCAGAACCACGCTTGAGGTGAGCGCGAGAACCCCTAAGGCGAGAGCCGCGCCGCGTCTGCCGTACCCCGGGCGCTTTCTCGGGACGAACATTGATCTACCCCCTCGTTGACGGACCGGTGGCGGCATGGATGGTGCCGGACACCGGACGCGTGCAGGCCAGATGATCTTGCAGGCCCAGGAAAGAATATGATCAAGTAGTCGCCGATTGGCGGGATTTCAACATCTTGCAAGTGAGAGTGGTGGCGGGGTGCGGATGAGCCATCCGGTCCTGCCTGCTACTGCTGATGCCACCTGTAGTACTGGTTGGAGGGATCGCAGACGGTCGTCTGCAGGAGGGTGCCGTTGCGTACGCTGGGCGTCGAGAGGCAGAGCCCGCTCGATGCGTTCTGCCACACCTGGTACCAGCCTGACGGCGGCCCGTTGGGGTTGTCCGCATAGAAGACACGCCACTGCTGGGTGGGATCGGCCGCGTTGCAGAACTCCACCGTGACCGTGCCAGAGCCCGAGGCCGGTGCGGTGATGCACCGTCCCGTGCGCTGGTTGGTGAAGGTGAACAGGTATGTCTGTGTGTTGAACCCTTCGAGCCACTTCTGCTCGGAGCCACCCGAGCACGACCACATGTGGAGCTTCGCGGAGTTTTCGGTGGCATTGTCGAGGCAGTGGGTCGAGTTCCAGACGTTGATCGGGCTGAAGCCTGCGGCCTGGGCAGGTGTGCCGACCACTCCGAGGGTCAGCATCGCCAGCACCCCGGTGAACAGCGCGAGCAGGCTGCGTCTCTTGGACATGAGTCTTCTCCGGGTTTCTCACTAGAGATTCTTGGAGCCTGAACGACACACGGCACGTGGAGAGAGGTGGTCCAAGCCCCGTGAGTCGTGGGGCTGCCCACGGAGACGGCGGCGCATTTCTCCGGTCAGGCGCCCCGAGTCTCACACCACGGTTTGTTTCCGGCAACGCGCTCGTGACCCAATGTCCGATTTTCGCGGTGAGTTGATCGCTGAGGGATCGCCATCGGGAGTGACTGGCGGTCGTTGAGCGTCTGGAGTGGGCCACGAGGATTACGCGCAGCTGAAGGAGGAGGGCACTGGCCCTGCCCACGCATCTGGTCTTCGACCAGCTCAAGGCTGTGACGCCGCCTTCATTGACGACAGAGTTGCAGATGGGGCGAGGCCTGCGCGCAGGGCGTCGCGTACGTGGACCGTGGCGCCGCGAGCAGCACTTCCAGACACGGAACCATCCCGCAGAAGCAGGCGCTCGGGACGGAACTCGGCCATCCGGTGCCGGTGCCGGCAGCGGTTCGGTCCTCGTGCACGGTGTGAACTTGGTGCCCTCGCCCGCGTACAGGGTGGTCGTCTGCCGACTGAACGGGACCGTCGTCGAGCCCGTCGACCGGTAGACGTACGTGCCGCTCAGGCCGTAGGCGCTCAGGTCGGGGCGTTGGTCGCCGGTGACGTCGGCGGCGCCACCGAGCCGGGAGAAGCGGTTCCAGCCTCCGATCTTGACACGGGAGGTGAAGTTGCCCGCGCCGTCGCCCTGGTAGAGCCACAGGACGCCCGAGGAGTCACGGGCGATGAGGTCGCCCGCCGAGTCGCCCGCAAGGGTCCCCGCGGCCTCGATCTGGTTGTAGGCCTGCCAACCGGCACGGTCTTCGTCCGCTTGGCGGCGGCGACCTGGCTGCCCGACGGCCAGTCGAAGAGGTCGTCCCGCCACAGCGCACCCGAGGCGTCCCGCGCGAGGACGTCCGTCGAGCCGTTGTCGTCGAAGTCGTGCGGGTTGGCCAGGAGCGAGGCCTGGAAGCTCCCGGATGCGGTCTCCGCAGCGCCGGCGCCGCTGGCCGGGGTGGCGGTGATCTGCCAGGTGTAGGCGCCGTTGGGGGCGTTGATGCCGCCCAGGACGCCGTCCCAGGCTGCCGTTGATGAAACACTCCCCGGTTCACAGTCGCCTGGCATGGGGCAGTCGTGCGAGGTTCGCGCCGGCCAGCCGGACCGCGCGGGGAGGTTCGACAGCTGCCCCGAGGAACGCGGCGAGCGCGCTGTCCGCCGCGGCGAGTCCCTGGGAGCCGACGCTCAGGGAGTCGTGGACGAACTCCACCGAAGTGTCCTTGATGCCGCAGAACTCGGATACTCCGACACGGAGTTGACGCTCTATCAGAGTGTCCCAGCCGAGCTCGGCGAACTGCTCGCGCGGGTAACTGGACAGCCCGAGCCAGAGCATCCGCTTGGTGCCCAGGCGGGGGCGGCTGCGGCCGTATGCGAAACCGTAGTTCCATACCCTGTCGATCCAGCCCTTGAGGATGGCCGGGAGCCCGAACCACCAGAGGGGGAAGACCACGACGATGGTGTCAGCGGTGTCGATCCGGTCCATGTGGGACCGGACCTCGGGCGAGTACTCCTTGTCCCGGTCCGCCCAGTCCGGCTCGTCTTCGGGGCCGGTGCGGGGATCGAAGTCCTCGGCGTACAGGTCGAGCAGGTCGACGGTGTATCCGGCGTCCACCAGACGTTCGCGGGCGCGGTGGGCGATCTGGGCGGTGAGGGAGTCGCCGCGGGGATGGGCGAGGACCAGCAGAGCGTGCTGTGCCACCGCCGTCATCCGTCCAGCCGGACGAGCATCTTGCCGGTGTTGGCGCCGCGCATCATACCGAGGAAGGCGGCCGGGGCCCGGTCGATGCCCTCGAACACGGTGTGTTCCGTGCGCAGCGTGCCGTCGGCGAGCCAGCCCGCGGCGCGCCCGATCCACTCCGGGAAGAGGTGGAAGTAGCTGCTGACCAGCATGCCGCGCAGGTTCAGCTCCTTGGCGGCTGCCTGGAAGAGGTTATCGGGGCCGGCGGCCGGCTCGGTGGCGTTGTAGTCGCCGATGGCGCCGACCAGTGCGATCCGGCCACCGGTGCGCATCGCGCCGATGGCTGCCCGCAGGTGGCCGCCGCCCACGCTGTCGAGGTATACGTCGACGCCCTGCGGCGCGGCCTGGGCCAGTTGTTCCTCCAGTGAGCCCGCGCGGTAGTCGATGGCAGCGTCGTACCCGAAGTCCGTCACCAGCTTCCTCGCCTTCTCGGGCCCGCCGGCCGAACCGATCACCTTGGAGGCCCCGAGCTTGCGGGCCAGCTGTCCCGCGACGCTGCCCACCGCCCCGGCGGCGGCGGAGATGAACACCACGTCGCCTTCACGCACCGGTGCCACCTCGGTCAGCGCCGCGTAGGCGGTCAGGCCAGTGGTGCCCAAGGCGCCCAAGTACGCCTGCGCCGGAGCCAGGTCGGTGTCGATGACGGTCGCGGCGGCGGCGTCCAGCACGGCGTACTCACGCCAGCCCAGGAAGTGGGAGACGGTCGCGCCGACCGGCACGGCGTCGGACCGCGAGGCGACCACCACGCCTACCGCACTGCCCTCCAGCGCGGCGCCGAGGGGGAAGGGCGGGATGTACGACGGCACGTCGTCCATCCGGCCGCGCATGTACGGGTCCACCGACATCCAGGTGTTGCGGACGATGATCTCGCCCTCGGCCGGCTCCGGCACGTCGGTGCGGACCAGGTCAAAGCTGCCCGCGGTGGGCTCGCCGACCGGGCGCGAAGCGAGCCGGATCTCGCCGGAGACGAAGTTCGTCGTGTTCATCGTGTTCGTCGTGCTCATCGTGGTCGTCGTGCTCATCGCGCTCGCCGGGTTCTCCGCGTTCATTGTGGTCTCCGTGTTCACTGTGGTCGTCGGGTTCGTCAGGTTCGACATGGTGGGTTTCCTCTTCCGTTCAGTGGTGCCGTTCTCGTTCACAGGAACCACCTTGCCGAGGGCCGCGCACGATCTGCTGACGGTCCACGCACGGGCACGCATGGGCCACGCACGGGCCGGAACAGGGCGGGCGCTAGCGTGACGCCATGCGTTTCGAAGTGCTGGGCCCGCTGCAGGTCCGTACCGACGAGGGGGCCCCGGTCACGGTCCGCGAGCCGAAGGTCCGCGCCCTGCTGGCCGATCTGCTGGCGCACCACGGTCAGCCGGTCTCGACGGACCGCCTGGTCGACGATCTGTGGGGCGAGGCGGTGCCCAAGAACCCGGCCAATACGCTCCAGACCAAGGTCTCGCAGCTGCGCCGGACGCTGGAACTGGCCGAACCCGGTGGCCGGGAGTTGGTCGTACACCGCCCGGCCGGCTACCTACTGCGGGTGCCGGATGATGGGGTGGACTCCGGTCGGTTCGCCGCGCTGACGGCGCAGGCCCGCCGCACAGAGCACCCACACGACCGAGTGCCGCTGCTTTCGGGTGCCCTGGCGCTGTGGCGCGGACCGGCCTTCGCCGATTTCCGCGACCACGCCTTCGCGCAGGCGGTGGCCACCAGGCTGGACGAACAGCGGCTGACCGTGGTGGAGGAACTGGCCGGCATACGCTTGGAACGCGGCGAACACCGCCCACTCGCCGACGAGTTGAGTCAACTCGTGAAGCAGCATCCGCTGCGGGACGGGCTGCGGGCCATACACATGCGCTCGCTCTACCTCTCAGGCCGGCAGGCGGAGGCACTGGACAGCTACCGCGATCTGACGGAGCGTCTGTCCGAGGAGCTGGGGCTCGACCCCGGCCCCGAGCTGGTCGCCCTGCAGCAGGCGATCCTTCGCCAGGACCCGGCGCTGGCACCCACCCCGGCCGCCGTTCCCATCGCCCCCGCGCATCGCCCGCCCTCCCCGGTCCCTGCCACAGCTGCCCCCCGCACGAACCTGCCGGCCCGCCCGAGCGACCTCATCGGGCGCCGCCAGGACGTCGCCCACGTACGATCGCTGCTCCAAGCCGGTCGGCTGGTCACACTCACCGGGCCCGGTGGTGTGGGCAAGACCCGCCTCGCGCTGGAGGCCGCCGCGCCACCGGCCGACGCCTTCCCCGACGGAGTCTGGCTGGTCGAACTCGCCGCCAAGACCGCAGGCAGCGGCGATGCCGACGAAGTGGCCTCGGCGGTGGCCGCCGCGCTGGACATCCGTGATCACGCAGGCGCCCAACTGCCGACCGGGCGCGCGGCGGACCGGCTCGCCCACGCGCTCGGCCCCCGACGCATGCTGCTCGTCCTGGACAACTGCGAGCACCTGATCCAGCAGGTCGCCGAACTGGCCGGGCAACTGCTGGGCCACGCACCCGGCCTGCGCATCCTGGCCACCAGCCGGGAGCCACTGGCGATCTCGGGCGAAACGCTGTACGCGGTCGAGCCGCTGCGGGAGTCCGACGCCGTGCAGCTCTTCGCGGCGCGGGCGGCGGCGGCCGCCCCGGGATTCGCCCTTGGCCCTGCCAACGCCGACGCCGTGGCACTCCTGTGCGAGCGACTCGACGGGATTCCGCTCGCGCTGGAGCTCGCCGCCGCCCGGGTACGGGCCCTGGGCGTTCATGAGCTGGCCGAGCGCCTGAGCGACCGCTTCCGTCTGCTGAACGCGGGGCGCCGGGACGCACCCGCCCGGCAGCGGACCCTGCGCGCGGTGATCGACTGGAGCTGGGGGCTGCTGACCGGACCCGAGCGCGCCGTTCTGCGCCGACTGGCCGTCTTCGCCGGTGGATGCACACTGCCCGCCGCCGAGGAGGTCTGTGCCGCACCGGACGTACCCGCCGACGCCGTCCTCGATGTGGTCACCCGCCTGGTGGACCGCTCACTGGTCACCGTGCTGGACGGCGAGGACGGCCCCCGGTACCGGATGCTGGAGTCGGTCGCCGCCTACAGCCTCGAACGGCTCCAGGAGGCCGGTGAGTCGCGTCTCGCCCGCCGACGGCACCGGGTCCACTACACCGAGCTGGCCGAGCGGTCGGAGCCGTGGCTGTACGGCCCCGACCAGCGCCGGTGGCTGCGACGGCTCGACAGCGACAGCGCCAACCTGCGCTCCGCACTCGCCGACGCCGCGGCGGGCCCCGACGCGGACGGCGGCGCCGACCTGGCGGTGCGCCAGGTCAACGCGCTGACCTGGTACTGGTTCCTACGCGGCCGCCTCGGCGAGGCCCGGCGGTCGTTCGACATGGCGCTGAGTTGCGGCGCCCCCGGCGACGACGTCCCCGCCCGCGACCCGCGCTCCCGTGCGGCCCGCAGCAGCGCGCTGGCCCGGCAGGCCGCGTTCACACTCCTGGCCGGCGACGACGCGCAACCGAAGCAACCGACGGACGGGGAGTACGACGAGGCAGACGCCAGGGCCCGTTGGTTCCTGGCGCTCGCCCGGTGCGGGTTCGCCGACCCGTCGGTCGAGGGTCAAACCGCCGCTCTGCTGGCCGAGTTCCGCGTCGGCGACGACCGCTGGGGCATGGCCGCGACGCAGAGTACCCGCGCCACCGAGGCCATGTACCGGGGCGACCTCGACGGCCTCAAGCGCCACGCCGTCGACAGCGCGGCACGCTTCGCCGAGCTCGGCGACAGGTGGGGCCAGCTGAGGGCCGCCGAACAGCTGGGCGTACTGGCCGAGATCGCCGGGGACTACGACGAGGCCGCCCGTCTGCACCGCGACGGTGTGCGCATCGCGGAGGAACTCCAGCTCTGGACGGACGTCTCGTTCCGGTTGTCCAGACTGGGCAGGATCGCGCTGCTCACCGGCGAGTACGCGTCCGCGGCAGAGCTCCACGAGCGGGCGCGGCGGCTCGCCGCCGAGCAATCCCACCGGCCCGCCGAGCAGTTCGCCGCGACCGGACTCGCCCTCGGAGCCCGCAGACAGGGCGACCTGGACGCCGCCGAGGTGCATCTGCGCCCCTGGCTGGAGTGGAACCGCAGGCAGGGCGTGGATTCCGGGACGGCCCTGATCCTCGCGGAGCTCGGCTTCGTCGCCGAGCAGCACGGAGATGCCCTCCAGGCACAGGCGCTGCACCTGGAGGGCATGACCGCAGCACGCAGGACAGGAGATCCCCGGGCGGTCGCGCTCGCGCTCGAAGGGCTGGCGGGCGCGCAGGCACTCGCGGGACGGCCCCGCCACGCCGCCCGGCTGCTCGGCACGGCCGCCACCGTACGGGAGTCGGTCGGCGCACCACTCCCCCGGGCCGAACGCGGCGACGTCGACCGCGTCACCGAGCGCGCGAGAGGAGCCCTGGGCGAGGAAGCCTTCGCCACCGCTTTCCAGCAGGGCCGCGACCTGCAACCCGACGACCACCTGCGGGACTTGCCGCCGCCGGCCGCGTCCGACCTGAGCACCGGAACAACACACCTGCCTGGTCACTGACTTCGCATACCTGCTGTCGGGCAGGTCGGTGGGCAGGTACGGGCGCCGGCAGCCGCTGATGAACATGATGAACACGCCGCCGCAGCGAAGGGTGGGAGTGGCCCATCTCTGCGAGGCTCGGGACGCAGTCGCACCCTCGTCCGGGGCCGCCCCTGTGGTAGTCACTCCCACGCGGACGCCCGGGTGCGCGTACGGTTCAGCGGCGATGCACAACGGGTGGCGGGCGTATGGGACCGGTACCCCGTTGTGGGGATGGCGGGGCCGGGCCGCCCGTGCCAGCGCGGGCGGATCAACCGGGCGGTGTGCGATGGCAGACGCCGCCGGCCTCGTACCGCACGCGAAAGCTGCCTGAGCGGAGCCCTCACTCGCACGGCCAGACAGACCCTCGTAACCCTACGGAACGGGGGGCGCCGCCCGCGCCCTGCAGCTCGCCCGGCCAGGCGCGGCAGCGCAGCATCTCCAGCGGCGGGTTGGCGAGAAGGCCTGCCCAGAAGTGCTCGCCGAACTCACGGATGCCCGCTTCGGACACCTGCGGCGGAACCCACTCCACCCCACTGAACCCGGCCGCCCCTGTCGAGTTGTGCTTCACGACGCCATGACGCAGCTCACAGGGAAAGGGTGACAGGGCGTTGTCGCGGGGAGCTGCGAATGTCGGCGGCATGACGATCACAGATGAGGACTGCCTCCCCGAGACCCTGGCGTTCAACGAGCAGTTCGAGGCTGCCGCCGCGGGCCGTCCGGTTCGAGGGCAGGCGCCGAGTGCAGCCACGCTGGCGCTCCTGCGGGGCAACCGGCTCGGCGGTGACACGCCACCGGTAAGACTGCCGTACGGCCGGGACCGCGTCGTTGAGGGCGGAGTGAACGTGCGGGTCTTCGTGCCGGACCATGTCGACGGCGTGTACCTGCACATCCACGGCGGCGGCTGGGTGTTCGGGTCCGCCGATGGGCAGGACGAGCGGCTCTGGCGGCTCGCCGAGCAGGCGCGGCTGGCCGTGGTGAGCGTGGGGTACCGTCTCGCGCCGGAACACCCCTTCCCCGCCGGGCCCGACGACTGCGAAGCGGCTGCCCGGTGGCTGGTGGAGCACGCTGAGGCCGAGTTCGGTACGGAACGGCTGCTGATCGGCGGCGAATCGGCCGGTGCCCACCTCAGCGTCGTGACGCTGCTGCGTCTTCGCGACCGGCATGGCATCACCGGCGCGTTCCGGGCGGCCCACCTGCTCTTCGGCCCCTACGACCTGTCGATGACACCAAGCCAGCGGTTGTTCGGCTCCCGGCAGCTCCTGAGCAACACCGATTCGATGCGGGGCAGTTGTGAGCTGTTCACGCCAGGGTTGGGGCCGGAGCAGCGCCGCGATCCCGAGGTGTCGCCCCTGTTCGCGAGCCTGACCGGGTTGCCGCCCGCCCGGATCGTCGTCGGCACCGAGGATCCGCTGCTGGACGACTCGCTGTTCCTGGCCCAACGGTGGCAGGCGGCGGGTGCGCCTGTGGAGCTCGGCGTCGTCGCCGGCGCGATGCACGGGTTCACCCTGTTCCCCCTGACCATCACCGAGCGGGAACTGCGGCGCCAGCGGGACTTCCTGGCCACCGCGTGACGGTAGCGTCAGCGGCATGAACCGAACTGCCCGGCTGTACGCCCTGGTGGAAGAGCTGCGCGCGGCGGCGCCGCGGCCGTTGACGGTCGCGGCGCTCGCCACTCGGTTCGACGTCAGCACGCGCACGGTGCAGCGTGACCTGCAAACCCTGATGGAGACCGGTGTCCCGGTGCGCTCCATACCCGGGCGAGGCGGCGGCTGGTCGATCGACCCGCAGATGACCCTGCCCCCGATCCACCTCACCGCCGAAGAAGCCTCGGCGCTGACCGCCGCGCTCGCCGCCGCCGACGCCTCCACCCCCTACGCCGGCGCTGCCCGCACCGCAGCCCAGAAGATCACAGCCTCGATGACCGGCCCCGCCTCGGCGGCGGCCCAACAACTCGCCGCACAGATCGTTACGCTGCCCGCACGAACCGACTCCACCATCCGTTCTGCGGTGGAGCAGGCCCTCGCCAACAACATGGTGCTACGACTCTCCTACACCGACGCGGCAGGACACGAAAGCGACCGCGTCGTGGAACCGGCCGGACTGCTCACCGCCGACGGCCGCTGGTACCTCATCGCCTGGTGCCGCACCCGCCGGGCCGGCCGGGGCTTCCGGCTGGACCGGATCGCGGCAGCGGCTCCCACCGGCGAGGAAGCCCACACCCATGACCTGACCGAACTACTACTCGGCTCGGCCGCCGCCAGTGCGGTGCGACCCGCGGCGCTCGCCTCGCTCACACCCCGGCCATGAGAATCCGAAGGCGCCGGCCCGGCGAACCTTTCCGGCCGCGGTGCTCGCAGGGCTTGGTCGGGGGGGGCCCGAGGTGGTGGGTGTCTCGGCCACGGCCACCGCGCAACCCGAGGACGCCCGGCCGTGCACCCCGGACTACACCGGCCGGGGTGCACGGCCGGTCCCGGCCCACCCCCAAGCCGGCCCGGAGGGTGAAGAGCCTGGCCATCGCGGCCGACAGATCTTTCGCGCGGCCGGTGCGGTGGAGGGAGGGTTCACGGGCCGGCAGCGGCCGAAGCCGGCGCAGAGGCTGTTCGCGCCGGTCCCGGCCGACCCACCGACGGGCAGCCACCCGGTGGTCGCAGCAGGGGCCTTCACCACGCGCCCTCAGCGTGCGCCTTCACCACGCGTCCGCTGCGGTGTCGAGCGCGATGCAGGCTGTAGGCGGCGCTGGTTGTACACCTGGTCACCGAGGAGGTGCAGCAGCCTTCTGAGCAGGCACCGTATAGGAGTACGAGCGCGATGCGGCGGGGGCCGGGGCAGATGCGCCAGGGGCCGGGGCGGGCTGCTGCGGCGCGTAGCTGACCTCGACGCCGAACTGCGAGCCGTTCTCGGCGGTATACGTGCCCAGGCCCGGAACCGCGACCGTATGATGACCGCTGAGATACATGCCCGGCGGCAGAGGAACGGCGGCCAGGGCCGTGTCGTACACCGATTCCGTGCTGCTCCGGACGGTGTGGCCGGGGGCGCAGCCACCGCCGTCGTTGCAGTCCGTGCGGATCAAGGACCTGGTGAAGCTTCCGTCCAAGTCGCCCAGGAGTTTCACGGCGCCCGTACTCTTCGTCTGCTTGAGCACGACCTTGACGACGGCGGTGGTGTGCGGCGGCACCGGGACCGACTGGGACGAAGCGGTGTAGGTCTCCTCTACGGATGACGTCTTGGTGTCGGTCTCGCCCCAGGTCCACGTGGCGGTGAACTCGTCGCCGCCACTGATGAAGTCACCGAGCTTCACCTGCGCCGATATCTTGTGCGATGTGGAGAGCTGTTTGGTGACCGCGGTCGACACGGTGTCCGTCACCTTCCTGCTGAACCCCTGGGTCGTCAGCGTCATCTCCCTGTCGGTGGTGTTTGTCATGGACGCGCTGCCCACATACCAGGTGGCCCCGGGGCTCGTGGTTGCCGGACCGTCCGGAGTCACCTGAAGGTTGGAGAAGGTGACACCTGAGGCGTCGTTGCGGGTCGACACATGGCTGGTCGTCGGAATGTTGCTCCGGCCCCACTGGTACGTCCAGTGGCGGTTGTCCCACACGGACGCGTAATGCCGCTCGCCGTTCGTGGTGGCGGAATCTCCGTACTGCACGAAGTCGTTGAGCAGGCCGTCGAGGTCGGCGGGGTACGCCGGGGCACTGTGGGTGGCGGCGGAGGCATCGCCGGGCGCCGCCAGAGCGGCGAGGGCCGCGATGGCGGTGACCGGCACCACGAAACGGGCAACGCTCTTCTTACGTATGGACAACTTCACTGTCTCTCTCTCGGTCGCTCGGCCCCGCCCGGATCGCCTGGGATGCCTGTCGGCGTGGACCAGTCACAGCCAACCCCCACCTAAAGGGAAAAACCGGGCTCATTGACGCCTCCGATACGTTTCCACGGTCCGCCTTGACGAATTTCTTGCGTGGCGCGGCCGGTTCTACCGGGGGGTTGTCCCGCAACCAGGCCAGAACCTGGCCGGCGTGCTCGTTCGGCGGGAAGACCGGATAGAAGACGTGCTCGATCACGCCATCGCGGATGATCAGGGTCAGCGGCTTGTAGAGCGTCAGCCCACTGCTCTGGAACGTGGGCAGCCAGGAGGCCGCAGACGCGGTCGGCGAGATCGGCTGGGAGCCCCCCAGCCAACCAACCAACCAGAGATGATTCGTCAAGGGCGTGGACCGGCCGCTGCGCACCTTCCGGGTGCCGGCGCGGTCGTCTGCGGCCAGGGCCTGTTGCGCAGGTGGATCTTGACGCTCCGTGCCGTTACCTGGGAGGTAATCGCGCCGATCTGTCGGCGCTGGCGAGAATGCTGATCTCGCCGCGTCAGTCGGACGCGGATGTCGGATCGGAGTGATGAGTCGTGTCCATAGCCGCACCCGCGACCACCCGCAGTGTCGTGGAGGAACTGTTGCGCCGGATCGGCGAGGGCGATCCCGCGCGCGTCGCTGAGATGTATGCCGAGCGGGGCGATTGGAAGCTGGACTGGCCGGAGGCCGAGCACGGCCGTCCCGCCACCCCATGGATACGTCACCGATCCACCCGCGCCGATGCCGCCGCCCACTACCGCGAGCTTGCCGAGCACCATGTGCCTGGGCAGGCAGCGACCGAGATCGAGCGTATCCTCGTCGATGGCCGCGACGCAGTCGTACTCGGCGAGATCCGCCAGACCGCCCGCTCCACCGGACGTGCTTACCGCGCTCGGTTCGCTTTGCACCTCTCCGTCCAAGACGGCCTTGTCACCCGGCACCATGTCTACGAAGACAGCCTTGCCGTCGCCCAGGCGTTCGACACGAGGGGAACCGAATGAGACTTGCTGAGATATCCGTGAAGTTCACGGCCACAGCCACTCGTTGAGGACTGCGATCAGCACGGCCACCTCGTAGCGAACAGCAAGTTCGTCGTATCTGGTGGCAACAGCCCGGCGGCGCTTGAGCCGGTTGATCCCGGACTCGACCGCATGGCGTTCGCGGTAGTCGGTCGTGCCGGACTTCGGCGCCCGACCACCGGCTGGGTCGCTGGACGTGCCGGTGCAGCCGGCTCGGCCCGTCGTAGACGCGCTCCAGCAGCTCTTCGGGAACTACTACGTACCCGTGATCGGCCAGTGAGTCAGTTGCGGCCGAGCGGTGCGCCATACCAGCGCCAGTTCGTCCGGCGGGGGCGATCAGGTGTCTCGATGCGTCCGGTGGCCCACAGAAGAGTCGACCATGGGGTGTCGATGACGGAGACGTCGGGAAACAGGCGCGCGAGGACTCGCTCACTCAGATCCTGCGGGGGCTCCGAGAAGCGGCTCAGACTCTGGGCGATGTCGTGGGTATGGACGAGGGTCTCGACGATACCCATCGCTGCGAAGCCCTCCGGGTCGGACGCGCCGAAGACGTGCGGGGCCAAGGTGCTCGCGTCGGCGGTGTCGACGATGGCCGCGAGCAGTCCGCCGCAGGCCTCCACGACGGTCAGGAGTCCCCGGGGTCCTGCCTCGCGGTCTCCGAAGATGACGTTGGCCGGTCCGTCCGGTCGATCACTGGAGATACGCAGCGGGACGCGCGGTACGGCGATGGGCTGCGTGAGCCCGAACCGCAGCGCGTACGTGAGCAGGTCGTCCGCGAGGTGCTCAAGGGTCTCCCAGCACGTCCACTCCAAGCCGCCGGCCCGGACGTGCCATTGGGCAGCGGGGACGCCTTCGAGGACGTCGACGCAGTAGGCAACGGCCTGGCGCACGTGCTGCCCGCTCACCGGCATGTGCGGTTCCCCGAGTTGTGGCATGCGAGGAGCCTACCGGAGCGATGCGATCGGCCTGGCGCATTCCACCGCGTTGGCCGCCGCGGCCAGTTGGACGGCCGGGCCGCGTCGGCCTCCGGCGCAACAAGTCGTACGAGGCGCCAACACGGGCATCATCCGCCACCAGCTTCCGCGATCCAGATTCTGTCCGAACTCGGGCAGAATGCCTGAGAGTTGTTCAGCCGGGAGTCCTGTCGGGCGGCCGGCTCGCAGGGCACGCTCAGCGTCGGCCGTCGCCCGGCGCGAGCAGGCAGTGGGCGCGGCGGCGCCGGCTTCCCACGCAGACCATGGAATCGCCCGCGGCCGTCGCCGAAGCCCGCGCTGTCCGGCCTCGTGGTGGCGCTACGTGCCACGCGGGGCGCGCCGTCACCGCGTGCTGTCCGGCTCGTTACAGGTACATGAACCCGGTGCGGCGCGCCCAGGGGCGGAGTGGTCCGCCGTCAGTCTTCGTCCGCGTCCACGACCTCGGATCCGCGAGCGATATGACGACCGATCAGGAAGGCTCCCCGTGCTGCAACTTCCCGTCGAGGAGATGGAGATGGCGCCCGGACACGCCATGGAATGGACGGTGTCCGCCGCAGGAACCGCCGGGCTGCCCCAGGGCTCCGATCCGGGTGCCCTCGCCTCCTACAACCAGAAGGACCACTTCTCCGTCGCCCAGAACCTCCGTGCGGCCGACTTCGGTTACGCCTCGTACATCGGCGGCTCCTTCGAGATCCGCGGGAGCGTCGACCGCGTAGCACTGGAGGCCGCCCTGCTCCATCTCGTGTGCCGTCACGAGGTGTTGCGCTGTGTTTTCAGCGCGGGTACGGATGGGCCTGCGCTGGAGGTCGTCCCGCCGCAGGATGTGAAGCTCGAACGCGTCGATATCGGGCGGATCGATTCTCCGGCCGAGGCTCGCGCCTACGTACGACAGTTCCTCCAGGGCACCGACACGCTGCGGGGTCCCTGGATCGTCATGGGCGCGATGATCCGGGAGGAGTCCACCACCGTCTACTTCGCCTGCGACCACCTCCTGACCGACGGGGTGTCGACCCCCGTCGCCGTCCACGACATCGCCACGGCCTACGCGGCGTACGCCGACGGCCGGGAGCCGTCCCTTCCCGAGGCGCGCAGCTTCCTCGACCACGGCGGCGCCGAGCGGCGCCGCGGCGCGGCGATGGGCCCCGGCGACGCGCTGCTGGACCACTGGAAGGAGTTCGTCGCGCGCAACGGCGGACAGCTCTTCCCGCGTTTCCCCCTGGACCTGGGGATCGAGCCGGGAGTGGCGTACCGCGCCGTCAACGAGGCGGACGTGCTGCTGCCTTCAGGCCGCCTCGACGCGATGGAGGCCCGCTGCCGTTCGGTGGGCGGCAGGACGTCGGCCGGTGTCCTGGCCGCCCTCGGCGTCAGCCTCAGGCGGGAAGGCGGCCCGGAGGTCTTCCGTGCCCTCGTGCCGGTCAGCACGCGCGGCCAGGGTCCCTACGAACACAGCATGGGCTGGTTCGTCAACACACTCCCGGTCGAGTTCCCGGTGGCCGACGACACCGACTTCGCGGGCATCATGGCGGGCGCCCAAGGTGCCCTTCAAGCGATGCGGCCGTACGCCGACGCTCCGTTCGTCCGCGTCTTCGATCTGCTGACGGCCAATCAGACGGGGCCCCGAGTCTGGCCGTTCGCCGTCAGCTTCTTCTCCTACCTGGACTTCAGGAGGACTCCGGGTGCGCACAGCCACGTGGCGTGGAAGGCGCGCAAGTACGTCTCCACGACACACAGCAACGGCATCTTCTTCTGGTTCCACCGCGACCACACCGGGCTCCACCTGAACTCCATCTTCGTGGACACCTCCGAGGCCCGCCGTACCAAGGCGGCCCTCGTCAAGACCCTCGTACAGACGCTGGACAGCATCGCCCGCACCGGCCGGTTCTGATGGCCGTCCGCTCCTGCGACGAGCGGCGCACACTTACGGAAAGGGGCGCCCACCGGTGCTTCAACTCCCCAGCTCGGAGCTGGTCATCGCACCCGGGCGCGCCGTCGAATGGCGCGTGCACGCCGCAACCGGCGCCGCCACCGCGCGGCACGCGGCAACCGGGTCCGCCGCCCCGGAGCCGTACCACCCCATGCCCTCCTACAACCAGGAGTACCACTTCGGCGCGTCCTCGCCTTCCGCAGCTGAGGCCGAGGATGAGGACCGGGGCCAGCACCCCCGCACCGACTGCTTCGCCGGAACCTTCGAGATCCGCGGCCGGCTCAACCGCCCGGCGCTCGAAGCCGCGCTGCTCCACTGCGTACGGCGCCACGAGGTACTGCGCTGCGAGTTCCGCGCGTCGTCCGGCGGCCTCGCACTCCGGGTCGCCGCGCCGCAGGACGTCAAACTGGAACCGGTCGACCACGGGCCCATGGCCTCACCCGCCGAGGCCCGCGCCTACGTGGAGCGGTTCCTGCAGACCACCGACACGCGCCGTGGGCCCTGGTTCGCCATGGGCGCGATGATCCGCTCGGAGTCCACCACGGTCCACTTCGCCTGCGACCACCTGGTGACCGACGGCACGTCGATGATGATCGTCCTGAACGACATCGCCACCGCCTACGAGGCCTTCTCGTGCGGCCGGGAACCGGACCTTCCCGCAGCGGGCGGCTTCCTGGACCACGGCCGCGAGGAGCGGCGCGGGGCAGCGGCGACCGGTCCCGACGACAGCAGGCTGGACCACTGGAAGGGGTTTATGGCCCGCAACGGCGGCCCCTTCCCGAGGTTCCCGCTGGATCTCGGGGTCGAGCCCGGCGCAGGCTGCCGTGCACTCAACACGACCGACACGCTGCTGGACCGCTCCGGCACGGCGGCCCTGGAGGCCCGCTGCCAAGACGTCGGCGCGGGCGTGCCCACCGCAGCCCTCGCCGCCGTCGGCGTCAGCCTCAGGAAGGAGGGCGGCCCCGACGTCCACCGTGCTCTGGTGCCGGTGGGCACCCGCGGCCGCGGCCGCCACGCACACAGCACGGGTTGGTTCGTCAACCTGCTCCCGGTCGAGTTCCCGGTGGCGGAAGGGGCGGACTTCGCGCAGACCGTGACCGCCGCCCGGGACGCGTCGACGCGGATGATCAGAGGTGGCCGGGTCCCCTTCGTCGTCGTGCTGCGCCTGCTCGCCCCCGAGCTCTACGCACGCCCCTGGCCCCACGCGGTCAACTTCTTCTCGTACATGGACTTCAGGGACGTCCCAGGCGCGGCGCGTCACGCCGACTGGCAGGCCGACATGTACACCTCGGTCCCCGCGACCAACGGCATGTTCCTCTGGTTGCACCGCACCCACGAGGGGATCCACCTCAACTCCGTCCATGTGGACACCCCGCAGGCGCGGCGCACCAAGGCGGCACTCGTGGGGACTCTGATCCGAACGATGGAGGACATGGCCTGTCACGGGACACTCTGACCGCCGGACGGTGATCCAGCGCGGGAGGCAGGGGTCTGCGTCGTGGCCGCTGCCGGGGCCATCGGGCCCGGTCACAGCGTGGTGCGGAGGTGGCGATCGAGGTGTCCGGCGGCGAGTTCGGCCAGTTGCGGCCCGGTGTCCTCGTACGCCAGGGGGCCAGGTCGGGCGGGGGAACATAGCCGTCGGGCATGGCGGCATAGGCGTGCTCCATCATCCGCAGGTACGCCTCGCTCAGCGCCTCGGGCCAGCTGCCGGTGAGAGCCGGGCGTATGCGGGCCTCCGCAGCGAGCGCCGCATGATGGGAGGCAGCCTCAACGGCGGCCTGCTCGCGGGTGTAGTCGCTGATCAACGGTCGGCACGGGACCCACGGCCGCAGCAGGTCCGGCCATACCGCACCAGCGGGAGCGGCTGGGGCGAGGAGCTACAGGGAAGCCCGTACTCGTCCCCCAGCCTCCGTGATCGCGGTGAACGCCGCGTCGTCCAGGCGGGAGGACACCGCGTTCAGGAGCATGTACGTGCCCGCACCGAAGCCGTCCCCCGCCGGGGACGCTCCCGCTGCAGCGTGCACCTGCTCGCGCCAGGACGGCCACATGGCCGCCGCCTCGACGGCCGACCGAAGGCGCAACCGCCCATGCCGGGTACGCACAGCGGCCGGGGTCACCTCGCCCAGCACACCGAGCATCGCCCCGGCCGCCCGCGAAGCCCCGCCCCAACCACATCTTCGGCATGTGTGCGACCCGCCGCGGCGCCGAACCGCAGGGCTGGATGATGGGGTACCGGCTGCACCCCGGCGCCACCGGCCGGGGCATCGCCACGAGAGCGACGGCAGCCCTGGTGAGCGAGGTGTTCGCTCTGCCGGACGTGGCGTACCTGGAAATCGCGCACGACCTCGCCAACATCTCCAGCGGCGCGATACCACCCCGATTGGGCTTCGCCGAAGTCCGACGTGAGCAGGTGGCACCACCCGCAGCCCCCTCGGACAGCGGGATCGACGTGATCTGGCGCCTGAACCGCCCTCCGGCGCACCTTCTGGGCACTGTCCATCCCTGAACACCTCCCGTCAGCCCTGCCCCCGGTTCCGCGAATCCACAGGTCGACAGGTCGACAGGTCAACTGCGCGCCGGCGGCGACCACCCCCGCGCGCGGAGCCGCTCGAAACCGTCCAGCAGCAGATCCAGCGCGAACTCGAACTCGAACTGGTCGTCACAGCCCCCGCCCACCACGGAATCCCCGTCGTGCGCGGCCGCCGCCAGCTCCGCGATGCGCGGGTAGCGCGACGCCAGCGCGGGGTCCGGGGGCTCGGCTCCCCCTGAAGCGTCGAACAACTCCTGGCTGAACCCCAGCAGACGGCTCCCCATCGCGTGCATCACATGGTGCGTGAGGTCGACGGAGAGTCCGCCGTCCCGGAACACCCCGATCATCGAATCCAGGTACTCCAGTACCGCCGGGGTCGGGCCGGTCCGCGACTCGATCACCCGGTACGCCCAGCGGTGACGCAGCAGGACCCGCCGGGCGGAGAGGATTCGCTGCCGCACGACGCCCCGCCAGTCGGAGCCGGGCGCCGGGGGGTCGATCTCGCCGACGACGGCGTCCACCATGCCGTCGAGGAGCTGCTCCTTGTTGGCCACGTGCTTGTAGAGCGCCATCGGTACGACGTCCAGCTCCTGCGCGAGCCTGCGCATGCTGAGCGACTCGATCCCGCTCTCGTCGGCGAGCGCGACGGCGGCGCGCAGGACCCGTTCCCGGTTCAGTCGCGTCATCCAGGCCTCCCATTCCCTTGACGAGTGTACGGCGTACACCTATGGTCCCAGCAAGGTGTACGCCGTACACCTGTTCCTGGGAGGGACCGCAGATGAGCACGGACGCAGGCGCCGCAGCCCATGCAGGCACCGCAGTCAACGCAGAAAGAAGGGCGGCGGTTGTCGCGGGGGTGCTGTTCCTGGTGACCGAGGTCGCCGCCATCGCGGGAGCCGCCCTATACCGCCCCTTGCTCGGCGGCGGGCCAGGGGCCGACAACCGGGCGCTGATCGGGGCGTTGTGCGAGCTGGTCCTGGTCGCCGCCGTCGCCGGTACCGGCGTGACGCTGTTCCCGGTCGTCAAGCGGTGGGGCGAGGGGCTCGCGCTCGGGTACCTCTGCGCCCGACTCCTGGAGGCCGCTGTCATCCTCCTCGGCATCGTCGCCGTACTGGCTCTCACCACCGTGCGACGCGAGGCGGCACAGCCGGGCGCGACCGCCGCCGACGCCGCCCTGGTCGCCGTGCACGACTGGACGTTCCTGGTCGGCCCCAACATCATCCTCGGGTTGAATACGGCCCTGCTGGCCTGGCTGATGTACCGCTCACGGCTCGTACCCAGACCCATCGCCGTACTCGGTCTGGTCGGCGGCCCGCTGATCTGCGCTTCGGCTGCCGCCGTGATGTTCGGGCTCTACGCGCAGCTCTCCGTGCCCGGGTCGCTGGCCGCGCTCCCGGTCTTCGCGTGGGAGGTGGCTCTCGCCGTACGGCTCATCGTGCGGGGGTTCGGGCGCACACGTGGAAGTGACTGATCCGCCAGGCGTGCGCCGGAGAAGTCGGACCGCGCCGCGCCGCTTGGTCTTCCCCCACCGGCGATGCTGGACACTCGTCCATGTATTCTGGACACCTGTCCATGAAAGGTGAGGGGTGAGTACATCGATGGAGACGACCGCGATGGTGCTGGTCGGCCTGGTGGCCGTGCTGCACGCGTACATCCTGGTTCTGGAGATGTTCCTGTGGGAGAAGAAGCCCGGCCGTGAGCTCTCCGGCTTCGACGCCGCCATGGCCCGTGCCACCGCCCCGCTCGCCGCGAACCAGGGTCTCTACAACGGCTTCCTGGCGGCCGGGCTGGTCTGGGGTCTGATCGCCGGGAATCCGACCGGGTTCCGGGTCCAGGTCTTCTTCCTCGCCTGCGTGGTCGTCGCCGGGCTGTACGGGGGCTTCACCGCCAACCGCCGCATCCTGATCGCCCAGGCGCTGCCCGGCGCACTCGCGCTCGGCGCCGTCCTGCTCACACGGTGACCGCGGTGCACGAAGATCCCCGTGCGGCACGGACCCGGGCCAAGCTGCGCCAGGCGCTGCTGGAGGAGTGCTCCAGTCACCCGCTGGCGGAGGTCAGTGTCGCCGCGCTGGTGCGCAGGGCGAAGGTCGGCCGCGCCACGTTCTATCTCCACTACGCCGACCTGGAAGCGGTCGCCGTCGACGCCTGCGCCGATGTCGTCCGCGAGGCTGTGGACGCCCTGCACGCCTGGCGCGGCACACCCGACCCCGTCACCCCGCCGCCCGCCCTGCTCGCCTTCTTCGACCGTCTCACCCCGCACGCCGGGCTCTACCGCGAGCTTCTGAGCCCGGGCGGCGGCGGTCCGCTCGGCCGCACACTCCATGAGGATCTGCGGGCCCGCAGTCGCACCGAACGCGCCCTGGCCGGTGCGCCGGAGCCCGACTTGGTCGCCTCGGCCGTCGCCGCGACCTTCGCCGGGGTGCTCGCCGACTGGCTGCACGGCCTCATCGAGGCCACTCCCGCAGGAATCGCGCAGCGGGTCTGGCGTCTGCTCGTCACCCTGCACCGCACGCCCCTGACCTGACGAACCGATCTGCCCCGCCCCGCGAGCGACAGCCGACCAGGAACACAGCCGCGCGGCGCCGGCCCATCTCACCTACTCGCCACAGCGCGCGTTTCACTGCTCGCGCGGGTCCTGTGCCCCTCGGGCACGCTTCACTCCCCGCTTCTGGGTGGCGGGGTGGAATGCCCAGGCACACAAGGAAGTTGAGTACGTCATGACTCAAGGTCCAGCACCCCGCGCCCTGTCCGACGATGCCCTCTCCGAACTGCTGAGCACCCAGCAGTTCGGCACCCTCGCCACCAATAAGAGCAGTGGCCATCCTCATCTCACCACCATGCTCTACACCTGGGACGCCGAAGCGCGCATCGTACGGTTCTCCACCACCGCCGACCGCATCAAGGTCAAGCAGCTCCGGCGTGACCGGCGCGCGGCCGTGCATGTTCCGGGTGCCGATGTATGGTCGTTCGCCGTGGCCGAGGGCGAGGCCGAGGTCTCCGAGATCACGACCACACCAGGTGATGCGACCGGGCGAGAGCTGCTCGCGATGGTGCCAGAGGCCGCGAAGCCGCAGGATGAAGATGCGTTCCTGGAGCAGTTGGTCGCCGAGCGCCGGGTGGTCATCCGGCTGAAGGTATCTCGGTTGTACGGGACGGCACTCGACATCAACGGCTGAGACCGGTCACCCGGTCACCGTCACAGCCATCCGTCCCTCAGAACCGGGCTCACCTCGCGCACGGTCGACAACCTCACCCTCACACTCCGCACGACGCCTTCATCGGCCACGACCAGGAGGCACTGGAGCAGATGCTCGCGAGCTGCGACCCGTAAGGTGCCGCGGCTGCGGGCCTCTGTACGGCGCCACCTGCACGGTGAGTCCCGGCCGATGCAGGCCGGGGCCGCGACCGGGGCCGCGACCGCGACAAGCCGAACTCACGGCTCATCTCACCGGCCGCCACCGGTCCGCAGTCCCGTGGCCAGCACGCCGGCGGGTCCGCGTTGCCGGCAGCGGTCGATGAGGTCCTCGATCAGCCGAGCCGTCGCCGGACTGTCCGGTGTGTAGATCCACAGCTTGGTATCGGGGGCGGAAGCCGTCGCGAAGCTGGACGCGTTCACCGTGATCCTGTCACCGTCGACGGTGAAGATGGACTTGCTGCGCGGGGTCGGCCAGGCGACCTCCTGCCTGGCCCACATCGCCGCGAAACGCGGGCTCGCGGCGGAGAGTCGCCGGAGGAACTCGGTCCAGTGAGGGGCGTTGGCGCGGTGGCCGAACTCGGCCCGCAGTTGAGCGACCATGAAGGAGACCTCGCGTTCCCGGTCGACAAGTGGCTGCACGTGCTCGTCCGTGGTGAACAGGTGCCACAACACATCTCGCTCGGAGTTTGGCAGCAGCGCCATAGCCGGGTCGAGCGCCGCGTATGCCTCGTTGAACGCGAGGACGTCGTAGCGGATCGTCGTGATGGTCGCCGGGAGCGGGGTCAAGGCGTCCAGGATGACCTGGTTCTCCGCAGGCTGCGGATACGTCGACGCACTCGATGGTGCACGGGGGCTCTCGACGAGCCGGTAGAGGTGGTTGTGCTCGGTCGAGTCCAGCCGCAGGGTCCTGGCGATCGCGTCGAGCACCTGGACGCTCGGGTTGATGGGCCGCCCCCTGCTCCAGCCAGGTGTACCAGACCACCCCGACCCCGGCGAGCTCCGCGACCCCCTCTCGGCGCAGTCCGGGCGTGCGACGCCGGCCTCTGTTCGGCAGGCCGGCCTCTTCCGGGGTGAGGCGTTCACGGCGAGCCCTCAAGAAGGCGGCCAGTTCGGTACGTCGCGGGGCATTGGAGTCGATCAACGTCACACCGCAATGCTCGTAGCCGGAGGCCTCTTGGTCAGCGCCCTGACGGCACTGCTGCTGGCGCGCAGGGCCCGCCGCCATCACCGACTGCGTCAAACAGGCTGACAAGTCAGCGGAGTCGGCCCCTCTCTCACGCGTCATGCCGGCTGTGTGGCCCACATCCGGAGTAGCCGTGCACCTCGCCTCCGCGTACGTGCTCGCGCCATTCCCGCCCACGAAATCCGCACCGGAGTGCTGCTCAAGCCACGCTTGAGTCACGCTTGAGTCATGTGCCGAGGGCGGAGGCCACTGCCCGCATTGGTGTGGAATGCGGCGAGTCGGCAGTCGTTGCCAAATACCCCAACTCAGCGACAACAAACGGTAGTTGAACGACGCGCCCATGTTGACCTTACGTGGCCATGCCACATAGCATCACGCCGAAAGCTATTGGCTGAGAGGAGTGCAAGATGGCACAGACTTACACCCCAGCAATCGGCACCACCACTGAACCAGCCACCTATGAATCCCTGGTCGAGGACGCGCTGCGCGAACTCGGCGCAGCCGAATCGGCCGAGGTCCTCGAACCGGTCGGCAGTGGCGAAGAAGGCCCGCTCATGGCCTGGTTCGTAGCCACCTGATCAATCCTGCAGGGCTCTTGAGAGTTCCAGCCGCACCAGATCCCGCGGCTGGAACTCTTATGGAAACGACCACAGGCCAGGGGGAACAAGTCTTGAGCGTTGTGCAGTCGAGCCGCGAACTGCGGGATGGAGTCGATTCGCTCCTCGACCGGTACGTCGAAATCTCCAACCGCGATCACTGCATCGTTGCCTTCTCCCCGGACAGCCGGGAGGCGGCCGCCTGGCTGATGGCCGGCCTGAAGCAGCGAAATGTCGGCACAAAGATCGTGGGCATGCGGCCGCTCGTGGATTACGAGTTCGCCGGACGCCTGAACTCCGCCGTATCGGAGGCCGACCCCGCCACTGGCCGGCTCATCATATTCACTCTCGAACGAGACACCATGTCTCACTTCTCGCCCCTCCTCGACGTGCTGCAACGGTTCGGCGGTGACCGGTGCATGGTGGTGCGCATCATCAGCGCGTCACGGGAGTTCTTCGAGAAGGCCCTCAACCTCGGACCGGACGAACTCAGTGCCCGCAATGCCGCACTGCTGACACGCCTGACCAAGGCGCGTAGCGTCAGGATCCGCACGCGCAGTGGTACCGACCTCCGCATCAGCCTCGATTCCGATCGATTCGAATGGATCAGCAATCGCGGCGTGTGGCGACCGGGCGGCTTCACCATTCTTCCGGCGGGTGAGATTGCCACGTACCCCGCCAGGATCGACGGCCGGCTGGTAGCGGATGGCGCGCTCAATTGCAACGTCATCACTCGGATCGACACCAGGCTGGCGGCTCACCCGTTGACGGTCGACATTGAAGACGGGCGCGCCACAAGCTTCACGTGCGCGGATGACGATGTCCGTGAGTTGGTGGACCTCTGCTTCAAGCAGCCGCACGGCACCCGAGTGGGCGAGCTGGGCTTCGGAACCAACTCGGGAATCGACCAGTTCATCTCGGCCAACTCCCATATCAATGAACGGCGAGTCGGCGTACACATCGGATTCGGACAGCACAATCAGGACCGTTCCGTGGTCAGGTACGAGGAGAAGGTGCATCTCGACCTCATTACCGATGGCGCGGAGCTTCTTCTTGACGAGGAGGCAGTACCTATCGACCTGGACGACATCCGGTTGGTCGGGGACGAGCACCCGGCGCTGGTGAGGGACGAGGACATCACGGGCGACTGCTGCGGGTTCGGCTACGGCCAGTTGACCGATCCTGCTACGGCGGCTCCGATCGGCTGAGCATGCCTATCCTGAGCAAAGTGCCTGCCTCGCGTATGGCCAACAGCGCCATGGGACTGCGCGACTTCCGGTTCCTCTGGGCCGGGCAAGCGGTCAGTGCCGTGGGAGACCAGCTTTTCACCATAGCCGTGTCCCTCCGGGTGATCGAGGTCGGCGGTGATGCCGGCGACGTCGGGCTGGTGATCGGCGGCCGAATGCTCGCCATGGTCCTGTTCGTGCTCGTCGGCGGTGTCTGGGCAGATCGTGTGCCGCGGCGAAGGGCGATGATCGTCGCTGATGGATTCCGGCTGGCGGCCATCACCGTCGTCGTGCTGGGAGCGTTCGACACGGCAACACTTCCGCTCGCCGTCATGACCTTCCTCGTGGGCAGCGGTGAGGCGTTCTTCCGCCCCGCATATGGCGGTCTGGTGCCTTCGGTCGTCCCCGAGGAGCGGTTGCTCAGCGCGAATGTATGGCGAGGCGGCATGGAGAGCGCCGCGGCTGTGGTGGGGCCGGCGCTCGGCGGGCTACTGGTGGCCACCGCCGGGACCCGGTTGGCTTTCGCCATCAACGGGGCCACGTTCGCCGTCAGTCTGGTGTGCGTCCTAGCGGTCGCCGAACCGCCGATGCGAAGGCTGGGGCCCCGTTCCTCCATCGTCCGCGAGAGTCGAGAAGGACTGGCGGCGGTGCGCCGCGTTCGCTGGACGTCAGCCGTTCTCGTGATGACCGCGGTGCAGACCATGTTCGTTGTCGCGCCTCACATGGTGCTGCTGCCAGTCATCACGCAGGAAGAGTTCGGGGGGGCCTCGGCCTACGGTCTGGTGCTCGCCGCGTTCAGCCTCAGCGGCCTCGTCGGCACGATCGTCATCGGGCGAATTCAGTTGAGGCGCCCCGGAACGAGTGCGATCGTCTTCAACGCGCTCTTCGCCACCGTTCCACTCGTATTGCTCACCCCGTTCTCCTTGGGGTGGGTGATGGGCGGATACATCATCGCAGGACTCGCGATGATGCCCTTCAACACCCTCTTGCACACCGCGCTGCAGCGCCAGTTCTCCCCGTCACTTCTCGGCCGGGTGACTGCGGTCGACTCGCTGTGCAGCCTTGCCTTGCTGCCGATCGGCCTCGCGAGCGCCGGGCCACTGGCGGACGCGCTGGGCCGTACGACAGTGCTCGGCGTCGCCGCGGCCGTACAACTCACCGCCGCAGCACTGGTGCTAGCCGTGCCCGGAGTACGCGATTTCCATCAGGACGAACGGTCGGATATCGAGAATTCGGAGGTAGAAGATGGCGCTGGAAGAAGTTCTTGATGACCCGTCGATGCTGGCATCCATTCGGGACAGGAAGCCACACGTCAGCCGGAGTCTGGGCAAGCTGGACCATGTCTTCTCGACGGAGATCGCGCAGACACTCCTCTTTGATCGAGGACTGCGCGCCCCCTACATCAGGCTATGGCGCCAGGGCCAGGACATCGGAGTCCGGGACGCCACCAGGACCAAGGGCGGATCCGACGAGCGCAGGGTACTGTCCGGGCTCGTAGACCCTCAGTACGCAGTGTCCGAGATACGGGCAGGAGCGACGCTCGTTTTTCAGGCGATGTCCACGTACTGCCCCGAGGTGGCATCATTCTGCTCGGACCTGGCCGAAGACGTCGGCTGTCCCGTCGCCGCCAATGCCTTCCTGACTCCGCCACACGCGCAGGGTGCGCCGGTGCACTACGACATGGCGAGCGTCTTCATACGGCAGTTGGCGGGCTCCAAGACATGGCGTCTTCATGAACCGCCGGGTACCTGGCCCATCAGGCGCTCGAAGCCGGGCGACAAGCCGAAAACCCCGCTGGCTCATGAAATCACTCTCCATCCCGGTGACTGCCTCTATCTGCCGCGCGGTTACTACCATGAGGGGATCACGGGAGAAGACGGATCCGTTCACATCACGTTCTCCGACGGAGTGGAGGATCATTGGGTGGAGGTCCTGCATGACGTGCTGGACCTGGTGGCCGAGCGGACCGAATCGCTGCGAGGCCGCTTGCCCGGCAGGGCCGAGGCGTTGAACGGCCAATCGAGGGAAGTTTGGCAATCGGTCCGGGAGGATGTGATTCGCGCGCTGGACGGTCTGGGCGACGAGATGATATCCGCACTGATTGTACGGCGTCTTCAGGCACGCGAAGAAGAACTTTCGAGGTCGGAACCGGCCCGGCTTGCCGAGATTCTGTCAGTGGAGTCGAAACCGGGTGACGTGTAATGGGAACCGGCCGGGACGAAGCAATCCGGGTCGGGATAACTTCAACTGGCACCATGAGCTTGGTCCGCAGCCACCACAGGGCAGTCTTGCGAAACCTCAAGCCACATCTTGAGGATGGGCAGGAGCCCTCCTGCCTGCACCCCGGCCTGGTGTGGGAGGCAGCGCGGACATCCACCGCGGTGGACACCGGGCGCATCGCGGACCTGATCCGCAGCTTGGACACCGCGGGTCTCATGCCTCCGATTGAGCACCTCGCACTGGATGCACCCATGTGCCCCGACTGGTGCCGATGGGGCATCCAGCAACTCCTGACAGACATTCAGCGCACACGTGGCACAGATGACACCGAATTCAGCGCACCGCACATGAAAGAGGGAATCGCACACCTGGAAGACGCCCGGGAGACCCTGCGAAGAGTGTGGCCGGAAGCCGCCCTGGAAATGGATCTACTGATCCGCGCCATCGTGTACGTGCAGGGTGGCGCCTTCCGTTCCGGCACGCTTCGACAGACCTTCGGGGCCATCTACCTCGGTACGGCCAGCGTCGAAAGTACTCCTGCCGCTTTCGAGGCGCTCCTGCACGAAACCGGTCACCATGCCCTCTACCTGCGCAACCACTTCGAGACGTTCGTGACGAACGGTGACGCCATGGTCAGCCACGCACTGCGTCCCGATCCACGACCAGTCGCCGGTGCCGTGCACGCTGCACATGTCCTGGCACGCATGACGTACGGACTCGCCCGCTGGGCGGGTGAGCCGGCAGCGCCGCCCGAGGTCTCCGAGCGGCGCGACCAAGCCCTGCGACGACTCAAGGAAACCATCGCGGCACTGGAACCGGTCGCCGAGTGGACGGAGAGGGGCCGGTTGTACTTCGACGATCTGCTCAAGTGGGAACAGGAACTGACGGGTACTCACCCAGGCTGATAACGGTGGCGACCGCCCCGGTCCGGCCACCTGAGAGGTGGTCGGACCGGGGGCCTTCCTCTTCGTTTCGGATTCGCCGACAGCGTCGGCCTTGGGGCTGGGCGAGGGCGCCCTGACCGCCCGGTCCGGGCCGCACTGGACCCGGGCACCGCGCTCGGCGGGCTGCGTGTGCGCGGCGCCGGCCGTGGCCGACCTGGTGACGTCGGGGGCAGGAAAGGCTGAGGCAGATGCCGGACCGGACGCCGTGAGTGATCCTCAGCGCGGACACCACCCCCGGACGCCTCCGGGCCGGTCTACGTGATGGAGTGCACCCCGTGCCTCGACGCCTCTCCCGGACTCCGACACGAGGGATGGGACCGAGAGTGGGCGAACCGGGCACACAGCACGGCACAGGGCGGAGAGCGCCGAGCTCAGTCCACGACCGGGCCGGCTGCGGAGAAGCGCTGGCCCGAGGGCCTTTGGTGGCCGCAGTCCAGGAGCGTGCCGTCGGCATCAACCACTGTGTAGCCGACCAGCACTTGGGCGGGATCTCCGTCCTCGTAGAGCCACAAGGTGATGCAGTCCTTCGAAACGGAGGCCTCGAACCAGACGTCGATGCCTGAGGACTCCGGTCCCACGGTGAAGACCTCTCCAGGCTTCAGCCAGTAGTCCTCGCCCAGCGGCTCGATGAAGAGGCAGAGGTCGCTCTTGCCCTCGTTGCCCACAGGCATCTTGCTGCGTCCCACAAGTCCCCCAAAGATCGCCGTTTCACGAACCTCCACAGGCTGACCGCGGCGGTCTCCCGTGCTGCCCTCTCCCAAAAACCGCAGACAGCAGGGTACGCCGAACCCTCTCGGAGCACCTGTTGATGCTGCGCTCGCCCGTCATCCAACGCGTCGCGGTGTGGTCGCTCTGCGGGCAGACTCCCTGCCCGCCCCAGCCCTCCTGGAACGCCCGCTACTCCGCTCCCCCCAGCACGTGATACGACCTCTGGCGCGCCCGGATTCGCAGGAGAGGCGGGCCGGGGGGGGGGGGGCGCCCCCCCCCGCCCGCCGGGCGAAAAAAAAAAACCGGAGGGATTCGTGGTGTGGGTGGGGCTGAAAACAAAAGGCCCCAGAC
>NZ_JBHWUR010000007.1:56236-60679 GCF_042737755.1 Streptomyces sp. NPDC059994 | reverse complement strand
GCCCGTTCCTCGGCTCCCCCCATCAGGTGAAACGACCTGGGGCGCGCCCTTAGTCCCTGTTGCGGCGCCCGTGTTTTACGGGCGCCTCTCCAGTGCCAGCCGTGCATCTACTTCCAACCGTGCGTCTACGTGAGTGTCGTGAGGCAGAACTGCACGAGCCCGGAGTCCACGTCCAGGATGATCCGCTTCATCTCCGTCCACGGCGGGTGGAAGCTCTTGCCCCACTCGATGGTGAAGCCGAGGATCTTGCCCTTGTGGGGGTCGACGATGTGCCGGGAGTAGGCGTAGTCGTCGCTGGTTCCGCTGGTCGGGTACAGGTGGAAGGCCGACATCGGGTTGTAGGCACGGCCGCGTACGCCGTGCAGGCCCTTGCAGAACTGCTCGGCGAGGACGGTGCTGTCGTCGGAGTCGCCCTTCGGTATGAACTCCGCGTACGCCAGGTCGCCGGCCACTCCGCGCTTGCCGTCGAAAGTGGTGTTGCGGAAGTTCTTGGCCGGGTCGAGCCACTGGTTCTCGTCGTCGCCCCACACGAAGAGCATGTCCTCGGAGTAGCTGTGCACATCGACGAACCAGCGGGTCCGCGGGAAGGTGTCGAGCAGCCAGCGGACGTTGCGGGTCTCGGGTTCCGAGAAGGGGCTGGGGCCCTGGTACACCTGGATGTCACCCGGGTCGTCGGAGACCTGCACTCCGGCGGTCGGGTCGAAGGCGGTGGCGAAGTCGAAGAGGAAGTCGTAGTTGCGGTTGATGTCGACGCCGATACGGGCGGGGTCGCCACCGGAGTTGGCCGGGTTACGGTTCTTGCGCCACATCGCGTCGACGGTCTGGCTGTAGTGGCGGCCGTCGGGGTTGACCAGCGGGAAGATGACGACGTCCAGGTTGTCGAGGACGCTCCGTACCTGGGCGGCGGTGTAGGTCCTGCCACCGTAGGCGAGCCCGGCACCGTCGGCACCGGCCTCCAGGAGGTCGGCCGCGAGGTGCACGAGGATCTCGCAACTGCCCCACTCGCGGGCGTGCACGCCGCCGATGAGGACGACGCTGTCGTGGGTACCAACGGGGCCGGTACCGATCCGCAGGGCGTGACCGGCCCGGCCCTCCACGGACGGCTCGGGCAGGTCGATGAGGTCGCAGGAGGACGGGAAGGCGGTGGCCAGGCTGGTCACGGCGGACTCGACCTCGGTGGTGTTCAAGTACGACATGGTGTCCCTCCTGGGCGGCCTGCTAGGCGTCCTTCACCTTGAGGGCGAGCCCGTGCGGGACCGCGTCGTCGGGGGCGAACCGGTCCCCTTCGCCGACTTCGGCCTGTCGGGCGCGGCCGGTGGCCGTGGCGTCCTCGATGATGGTGACCGACACACCCTCGCGTTCGAGGGCCTCGGCCTGCTCCGGGGAGGCGTATGCCTCGATGCTGAACGTGCCGTCCTCGCCCTGGCGCGGGCGCCCCCCGACATCGGGACGGGCCTCGCGCAGGAGGGCGCGCAGGGTTTCGGCGTCCTTGGCTGTGACGCGGACGCGGAGGAGGTGACGAGCAGTGGACATGACGGCTTCTTCCGGGCGCCGTCCGGCTCACATCAGCGGTGCCGACGACGCGTGGCTGATGTAGATATATGTCCGATGTGTACCCCGTATTCCCAGGGTGCGCTTCAGCCGTAGAACGAGTCAAGCGGGGCCTCGGGCATCCCGCTCAACAGCCCGTCGAGGCCGCTGATCAGCTCCTGCTCGTCGTCGTACTCGGCGAGGCGCGGTACGAGCGCGCGCAGGCGCGGGTAAAGAACTCGGCGCCGGGCGCGAGGTTCCGGTGCGCGGTGCGGCACGTCCGCTCCATGGTGGCGACGTCGTCGGCGTAGTTGAGCAGCCCGCCTCGCGTCAACGGTGCTGGTCACCTATCACGCCAACGGCACCTACGCGGCAGGAGAGCTACGGCAGGTACAGGAGGCCGCTCAGTGCCAGCCGTCGCTGCTGCTCTGCCCGGGTAGGGGTGCCGGGTTGGGCGCTGCGGTCTCGCACAAAGCGGCGAGGTGGGGCGGGGGCAGCCGCGGGGTCCACACCTTCGTCGGTTCGGCCGACGGTCGGTGCGGCAGTTGGAGAATGACAGGTAAGGCCAGGCAGGGCATGATCGCACGCGTGACCGATCCTCGCGAAGTGGTCGAGCAGCACCGACGGTTGGTTCAACCGGCCGGCCGCCCCCACTGGTCACCCACTCGGAAGGCCAGTCGACTTGAGCCCGCAGGGCTGAGTCCGCCAGGCCAAGGCCCCTACCGGTCTGGCTGGGTGCTGACCACCTCCCGCACTGCCGCGAGGAAGTCCTCCGTGCGCGGGTGCGTGGGGTGGGCCGGGCTGGCGAGGTAGACCGTGGCGGCGGGGGCGTCGTCGAGGGGGATGAAGCGTACGCCGGGGTGGCCGTGGCTCTCCGCTGTGCCGGCGGCGCCGATGCCGAACGCGCCGCCTGTGGCGATGAGGTTCAGCCACTCGTCGACGTTGCGCACCTCGACCGTGCGGTCCGGGCGCTGCGCCGGGGGCCAGAGTTCCACCGAGGCTGTGCCGGTGTCCGGCCACAGGGTCAGAGGGAGGGGCGGGCCGGAGGTGAGCTCCGCCAGGCGCACCCGGTCGCGGGTCGCGAGCGGGTGGTCGTCGGGCAGGGCCGCGACCCGGTCCTCGGTGTAGAGGGCCTCGGTGCGGATGCGCGGGTCGGCGGGGACGGTACGGAGCACCGCCACGTCGGTGTCGCCGGTTGCCAGGCCCGCGGTGCTGTTGTCCTGCCGGACCACTTCGAGCGGTGCGTGCGGGTTCTCCTGCCGCCAGGAGCGCAGCAGGGGGACGGTCTGCTGTCCGAGGACCGCGCACGTGTAGCCGAGCCGGAGCGGCCGGTCGACGGCTCGGGTGTCGGCGAGTGCCGCGTCGAGGTGGGCGAGGATGGCGCGCCCGTGGCCGAGGAGGGTCGCCCCGGCTCGGGTGAGGTCCAGGTGCCGGGAGGAGCGGTCGACCAGGCGGACGCCCACGCGGGCCTCCAGTTGGGCGAGCGTGCGGGAGAGGGCGGGCTGCGTCATATGCAGCTCGGCGGCCGCGGCGGTGACGGTGCCCGCCTCGGCGATGGCGGCCAGGGCCTTGAGGTGACGCAGTTCCACATCCATGCCTGGCAAGCATAGTCACTGCCCAGATGGCATTTCCGGGTGCGGGGCGCGATCCGTAGCGTCGGATGCGCCGGGTGGTTCGCCCGGTTCCCTCCCTGAGGCACTCCCGGGGATCTCCCCGGGGAGATCCCTGTGTTTCCGGGATTCGTTTCCAGGCATGGCAAGCATTGGATGGTGGGTTGTGAGGATTCTTCTGATCGGCGCGGGCGGCACGCTGGGCTCGGCGGTGCACAAGGCTCTCGCGGAGCGCGGCCACGAGGTGATCGGCGTGGGCCGCACGAGTGGGGACCTGGTCTGCGACGTCACCGACCCGGAGGCCGTGGCCCGGCTGTATGCGCAGGCCGGTCCGCTGGACGCGGTGGCCGTCGCGGCGGGCGACGCCGTGTTCAAGCCGCTGGCCGAGCTGACCGCGGGCGACTTCGCGGCGACGTTCCGCGGCAAGGCTCTAGGCCAGCTGGAGCTGGTCCGCCAAGGCGCCCGGCAGGTGGCCGCGACCGGCTCGTTCACGCTGGTCAGCGGGATCCTCACGGAGGAGCCGATCGTGGCCGGCGCCGCCGCGTCGGCGGCCAACGGCGCGGTCGAGGCGTTCGTGCGGGCCGCCGCGATCGAGCTCCCGCCGCAGCGGATCAACGCGGTGAGCCCGACGGTGGCCGAGGAGTCCCTGCCCGCCTACGGGCCGTTCTTCGCCGGTATGGAGCCCGTCCCGGCGGCACGCGTCGCGACGGCGTACGTCCGCTCGGTCGAGGGGGCGCAGACGGGGCAGATCTACCGGGTGCGCTAATACTCCGGCAGCTCAACAGCGGTTCACCATCCGGCCTGCACCCTCAACCCTCACCCTCACCCTCACGTTGCAGGCCGCCGGGTCGTGGGGAGGCAGACGGACGCCGGCCTCGGCGCCGCCGTCGGGTGCGGCGGCGGCGAAGACGGTGCCGTGGTCGGCGGTGACGAGGTCGTGGACGATCGCGATCCCGAGGCCGGACCCCGGGATCGCCTGGGCGGGCGGGCCGCGGTGGGAGCGGTCGAAGACGGCGTCCCGTTCCTCCGGGGCGATGCCGGGGCCCGTGGTCGCGCACGTACAACCGCGTGCCCCCGACGCAGACGGTGGCCGGGGTGCCCTCGGGGCTGAACTTCACCGCGCTGCTGAGGAGGTTCTCGATGCAGCGCCGCACCGCGCGCGGGCGGGGCCCGGGCCGGGGACGGGCCGGGGACGGTCCGGGGACGGGCCGGGGACGGGCCGGGGACGGGCCGGGGACGGGCCGGGGACGGGCCGGGGACGGGCCGGGGACGGGCCGGGGACGGGCCGGGGACGGGCCGGGGA